>NZ_JBFULT010000032.1:0-28471 GCF_054049755.1 Bradyrhizobium sp. P5_C11_2 | reverse complement strand
CGCGAGGGGCGTAGATGCCGCTGCCGAAGGCGAAGAACAGCGAATTGATGAAGGACACCATGTTGCCGTCGCGGTCGGCGACTGCAACGTAAGCCGTGTCACGATGAACAGGCATGTCGAAATCCGCCGGCGCGCTGGCACGCTTCCGGTCGATGGAGGAGCGCAATGCCGCGACTGACGCCTCCGAGAGCAGCGCGTCGACATCGAGCGGACGGAATGCCGGATCGGCGACCAGCGCGTCACGCTGCCGGTAGGCTGCCTTGGTTGCCTCGGCAAGGAGGTGAATGCGATCCGTCTCGCCGAGCGCGGGGTCGGCCATGTCAAAGCCGGCAAGGATGCGGGCGATCAGCAGCGCCGCGACGCCCTGTCCGTTCGGCGGACATTGCAGGATTTGATGATCGCGATAGTCGGCGCTGATCGGCTCGACGTACTCCGATCGGGCGCTTGCCAGATCTTCAAGCTGCATCACCCCGCCCAGCGCCTTCAATGTTGCGACGATTTCTTCGGCGACGGCACCTTCGTAAAAGGCGGCGCGTCCCTCGCGTGCAATCCGGCGCAGCGTCGCGCCGAGTGCGGGATGGCTGAGCTTGCTGCCGACGGCGGGCGCAGTGCCGCCGGGCAGATAGACCGGTACGCCAGTCTGATGTCGTTCGATGCGATCGGCGTAGCGAGCCCAATCCAGCGCGGCGCGGGGCGTGACCACAAAGCCGGTCTCGGCCGCGCGGATGGCGGGCGCCAGAACCTCGTCAAGGCCTTTTGAACCATGGTCGGCAGAGAGGCGGCACCAGGCATCGACCGCACCCGGAACCGTGACGGCAAGGGGTGAATGGTCCGGGATCGACGCCAGCCCCCGTTGCCGAAACCAGCCGAGTTCGGCCTTCGCCGGCGCCCGGCCGGAGCCGTTGACAGCGACGGGTTTGCCGGAGGCGGGAGCATAGATCGCAAAACAGTCGCCGCCGATGCCGGTCATATGCGGATCGATGACGCCCTGGAGGGCGATCGCGGCAATGGCGGCATCGACGGCATTGCCGCCATTGCGCAGCATCTCGACCGCAGCGAGTGTCACAGCCGGATGAGAGGTCGCGGCCATGCCCCGGTCGCCCACCCCCAGCGAGCGCCCCGGCACCATGAAATCGCGCTGTCCCCAGCTCATGCCCTTCTCCGATTGTTGTTGTGGGGCCGCGTGGCGAGGGCTGCGGCAGCCGGTTCATCGCAGAGGATATCGACGTTGCCGTGCAGGCGGAGCGCCGAGGCAGGACAAGCTGCCGTCATCGGACCCTCGATCGCGGCTGCGAGTGCGGCTGCTTTCTCCGGTCCCCTGGCGACAAGGAGGATGCTCCGAGCCTCCAGGATTGTCGCTATGCCCATTGTGATCGCACGTTCGGGAACCGACGCCGGATCGGGAAAATTGCCGGCATTCGCGATGCGGGTTGCTTCGTCGAGTCTGACTTCGCGGGTACGTGAGGCGAAATCCGAACCTGGCTCATTGAAGCCGATATGGCCGTTGGCGCCGATGCCGAGGAGCAGCAGGTCGATGCCACCGGCAGCCGCAATCTGCGCCTCATAGCGCGCGGCCTCGGCGGCGAGATCGTCGGCCGTGCCATCGGGGAGCCTGGCCCGACCGGATTCCATGTCCACATGCCTGAACAGATGCTGCTGCATATAGGCATGGAAGCTTCCGGGCGATTGCGGTGCGATGCCCACATATTCATCGAGGTTGAAACTCGACACCTTTCGGAAGGAGATGAGGCCGGCGCGGGTTGCGGCGACGAGGCGGGCATAGACTGGCGTCATCGTCGCGCCGGTCGCAAGACCGAGGGTAAGAGGCTGCCGATCTTGCAGCCTGGCGATGACAAGGGCGGCCGCGCGCTCGGCGACGGCACCAGCATTGCCTACAACCTCAACTCTCGGCGCATGCTCTTTCATGCCGCGACATTTGCCCCCGCGACGGGAAGGGCCAATGGACCGGCATCCCTGCCGATGCCAAACAGCGAGCGATGCACGAGGTCGATCGCGCTGCCGATCGCACCGATCAGCGTGGCGCGATTGCCGAGCGCGYTGAGCTCGATACGAACGGGCTCGCGCATGCAGCGTCCCAGATGTTCATCGATCCGGAGCTTCAACTCGGGCCGTGCGCCGATGCTCCCCCCCAGGATGATGATCTCCGAATCGAGGATGCTGTGCACGGCCAGGATCGCGGTCGTGAGAATCCGGCTGACCTCGTCGATCGTGATCCGTGCCGCCTCCTCGATGTCGAGCCGATCGAAGACATCGCGCACCGTGCTGCCGGGGCTGCCGCCGAGCCCGAGATAACGTTCGACGATGCCGGCACTGCCGATGGCGGTTTCCAGGGTGCCGAACCGAAGGCCGCGCGCATCGTAGGGATCGCCCCCAAGCGGCAGGTAGGCGATCTCGCCGGCCGCCCCGCGTGCACCGCGCACGAGATAGCCGTCGGAAAAGATGCCCATGCCGATGCCGGTGCCGACTGCGATGAAGGCGAAACTGCGCGCCCTGCGGCTGTTGCCGCGCCAATGCTCCCCGATTGCCGCGAGATTGACGTCATTCTCGATGGCGACGTCGATCCCGAGCCGTTCGCGCAGCGCGGCCCTCACGTCCAGGCTATCCAGTCCCGGGATATTGGGCGCGATCACGATGCTGCCCGACGCCGGGTCGACCATCCCCGGACTTCCCATCACGCCGCCGCGCAAACGTTGCGCCGATACGGACGCGCGCTGAAGCAGGGCATCCTTCATGCGCTCGATCTGTGCGACCACGGCAGCGCCGCCGTCGCTAGATGTCGGTTCGATGCTCTCGGCGACGATCTCACCGTGCAGATCGGCAAGTGCGATGTGCAGTTTCGTGCCGCCAAGATCGATGCCCAGCACGAAGGCGGCGTCCGGCCGGAGCGCATAGGTGACGGCGCTTCTCCCCACGCTGCCCTGAATTTGCCCGTCCTCATGGACCCAGCCGTCGCGCTCGAGATCACGCATCACTTCGGAGATGGTCTGCTTGGACAGGCCCGTGCTGCGGGCGATTTCGGCGCGCGATACCGAGCGATCACGCAGCAGGCGCTCAACCACGAGGCGCACGGATTGCTGCCGCGCTACGGGCGATGAGGGGGCGTCTTGCATGAGCCTCGATCCAATTAGTCAATATACAGAACTAATACATCGCTGAGCTTGCAGTCAAGGGGCGTGGCGTGCGGATTTTACCCGTCTATGGGCTGACATATTGTAACTTAATTACATGTCGTAGGGGCAATTTGTTCGGGATATTTACAAATTGAATTGGGCGTGCTTGTCTTGTCCTTCGACAGCAGAGCCTGGGACGAAACCTTGGGACGAAAGGAATTCCGTATGAAGCGGATGGGCACGGCGTTGGCGGCAATTCTGATGATCGCATCGGGCGTTGTCTCGGCGAGTGCCGTGACATTGCGGGTCGGCGTTCAGGACGATCCCGATGCGCTCGACCCGGCGCTCAGCGGCACTTACGCAGGCCGCTTCGTGTTTGCCGCGCTGTGCGACAAGCTCGTCGATATCTCCCCCGACCTCAAGATCGTGCCGCAGCTGGCAGAGGCATGGGAGTGGGCCGCGGACGGCAAGTCGATCACCTTCACACTGCGCAAGAACGTCACGTTCCACGATGGCACCGCGTTCGATGCGGCGGCGGTCAAGTTCAATATCGAGCGCATGAAGACGATGCCGGATTCCAAGCGCAAGGCCGAGCTGGCGCCGATCGCGAACGTCGAAGCGCTTGCCGCGGACAAGGTGAAGTTCAACCTGTCCGAGCCGTTCGTGCCGCTGCTTGCCAATCTCAGCGATCGTGCCGGCATGATGGTCTCGCCCAAGGCTGCCACGGAGAAAGCCGGGGAATTTGCCGCCGCGCCGGTCTGTGCCGGGCCGTATCAATTTGTCGAGCGTAAGTCGCGCGACCTCATTCGCGTCAAGAAATATCCCGGCTACTGGAACGCTGCACCGGCCGGCTATGACGAGGTCGTCTATTACTACGTTCCCGACTCGACCGTGCGGTTGTCGCGCGTACGGGCGGGCGATCTCGATCTCGCCGAGCGTATCGCGCCGACCGATCTCAAGACCGTGCGCGACGATCCCAACCTCGCCCTGCATTCCGGCAAGGGACTTGCCGTCTCGCATCTGATGTTCAATGTCGGCGCGGGCGCGAAGGCCGATACGCCACTGGGCAAGAACGCGACGCTGCGTCAGGCCTTTGAGCTCGCGATCGATCGCAATGTCATCAATCGCGTTGCCTTCAACGGCGAGTTCTTGGCCGATAACCAGATGATCCCGCCGTCATCTCCGTTCTACGACAGCGCGCACAAGGCGCCGGCTCGCGACGTTGCCAAGGCCAAGGCCATGATTGCCGCCGCCGGGATGACTCGCGTGCCGGTCGAGCTCCAGTACGAGAATACGGCCGGCGATTCCCGGGTCGCACAGATCATACAGTCGATGGCGGGCGAGGCCGGCTTCGACGTCAAGCTGCTGCCCATGGAAACGACCACGGCCATCGAGCGCTACCTGAACGGCAATTTCGAAGCCTATATCGGCAACTGGAGCGGCCGGGCTGACCCGGACCCGACGCTGGTCGCCTTCTTCAGTTGCGCGGGCTCCCAGAACGTCAACAAGTACTGCAACAAGGATCTCGACGCGATCCTGAACCAGGCCCGGGGCGAGGCTGACGAAGCCAGGCGCAAGGCACTCTACGCCAAAGCGACGGACATTTACCTGACGGCGCTCTCCTCGATTCCCCTCCATCACCCGAACTGGTTCTTTGCGGCCCGCAAATCGGTCGGCGGCATCGTCATGGTGCCGGACGGTCTCTTGCGTTTGGTCGGTGTCAGGCCGGTGAATTGATGCGCAACGCCTCGCGCCCGCCGACGCGCTTGCCCTGGTGAGGACCAGTCTGCCCCGATGAAGAGCTTGCTTCTGCGCCGGCTTGCCGTCCTGCTGCCGACCCTGTTGCTGGTGTCGATGATGGTGTTCGGTCTGCAGAAACTGCTGCCCGGCGATCCTGCGCTGGCGCTCGCCGGAGAAGAGCGTAATCCCGAAGTCGTCGAGTATCTTCGGCAGAAGTATCGCTTCAATGATCCGATCCCGGTGCAATACGCCGTCTGGCTGAAAGCCCTGCTGCACGGTGACTTCGGCACTTCGGTACGCACCCGATTGCCGATCGGCACCATGCTGGCGGAAAAATTGCCGGTGACCATTGAGCTCGCGATACTGTCGATGCTGGTCGCACTGCTCGTCGGGTTGCCGATCGGGATCTTCGCGGCGCTGGGGCGCGGGACGCCCTTCGACTACGGTGCCAGTCTGTTCGGGCTTGCCGGATTGTCGATCCCGCATTTCTGGCTGGGGATTATGCTGATCCTTCTGTTCTCGGTGAATCTCGGCTGGCTTCCGGCCGGAGGTTTCGTTCCACCGTCTGAAAGCGTGGGAGGCAACCTGCTTTCGATGCTGATGCCCGCTTTGGTGCTCGGCACGGGCACCGCTGCGATCATGATGCGCCATGTCCGCGGCGCGATGATCGAGGCGATGAAGCAGGACTACGTGCGCACGGCCCGCGCCAAGGGCGTCCGCGAAAGCACCATCGTGCTGCGTCATGCGCTGCCGAACGCGCTGATCCCGGTCGTCACGCTGGGCACGTTGCAATTTGGCGAATTGCTGGCCGGCGCGGTGCTGACGGAGCAGGTCTTTTCCATCCCGGGTTTCGGCAAGATGGTCGTCGACGGCGTGTTCAGCCGCGATTATGCCGTGGTTCAGGCGGTCGTGCTCTGCACGGCGGCCGTATTCCTGCTGATGAGCCTGATTGCCGACGCCGCCTATGTGCTGCTCAATCCGAGGCTCAGGTCATGAGCTCAATTGAGACGGCGCCGGTCGCAAGTCAGGCGCGCGCCGCCGCTCCTTCGGAGATTCGTCGCCTGTTGCGCGAACCTTCCGCTGTCATCGGCGCCACGATCATTCTATTCTTCGTCGTGCTGGCGGTGTTTGCCTCGTGGATTGCGCCGTACGATCCGAATTCGCCGGACTGGATGGCGATTCGCGCGGCACCCGGTGCGGCACACTGGTTCGGCACCGACGATCTCGGTCGGGACGTGCTGTCGCGCGTGATCTTCGGCACGCAAGCCTCGCTTGCCGCCGGCATGGTCTCCGTCACGGTCGCGGTGCTGATCGGCCTCCCGTTTGGTCTCATCGCCGGCTATTTCGGCGGCCTCGCCGACATGGTGATCTCGCGCCTCGCCGATGCGCTGCTCGCTTGCCCCTTTCTGATACTGGCGATTGCGCTCGCTGCGTTCCTGGGCCCCAGCCTGCAAAATGCGATGATTGCCATCGGCATTTCCGCCGTGCCGGTTTTCGTTCGTGTTGCGCGTGCCGCGACGCTGGTTGTCTGCACCGAGGACTACATCGCGGCGGCCCGGTCCCAAGGCCTCGGCCATTTCGCCATCCTGACCGGGCAGGTGCTGCCGAACGTGCTTGCGCCGACGATTGTGCAGGCGACGCTGACCATGGCGATTGCAGTTCTCGCCGAGGCGAGCCTGGCCTTTCTGGGACTTGGCCAGCTTCCTCCGGCCCCGTCCTGGGGCGCCATGCTTGATGTTGCCAGGCAATTTCTCGGCGAGGCGCCATGGATGGCATTGTGGCCCGGGCTTGCGATCATTGCCCTCGTCATCGGCTTCAACCTGATGGGTGACGGCCTGAATGATGCTCTCAATCCCCGGAACTAGATCGAAGACGCGCTCCTGTTCGGCGAGGCCGTCGCGCGGAAGCTCAACCCCATCGCATGGGTTGCCCACCGTTCGCCGCACTCTCCTGGGCAAGTATTGCGATGCGAGTGGCCCGCAGGGCCTCCGTTGCTGGAATTTGCAAGATCTCGCCACGGACGAGATGATCGAAGGCGAAGCTGGCAGGCGAGGCGCCCGCGGGCAGGTCGACTTCGCGCCGGGGTCTCGTCGCCGTCTCGACCAGCAATCGATTTTCGGCGAAGAGAACGTCGGCACGCCCCTTGGTCCCGGAGATCCGCATGGCATAGTCGCCATGCCGAGGCGAGGCTTCGGGCTGGATCCAGTCGACGTCAATGACGAATTGCGGGCCGCCATCGCAGGCGAGGATGGCACGCCCGAGCGCGGGAAAGTCCGTCGTGCCGGCAGCCGGCATCGGCGAGATCCAGCCGCTGACCGTACCGCCGGTGTACCCCGTAAGCCAAAGCGCAAGATCAATGTCGTGGACTGTCAGATCGGCGAGGATGCCGCCATAAGTCGCTGGCTCGAACATCCATGCCGGACGACGGCTCGGGACGAGCTTGTGCGGCCCGGTTGCGGTGATGGATACGACGTCTCCAAGTTCGCCGCTTTGGATCATGGAGCGGAGCGCGAGCGTGACCGGATAGAAGCGCTTCTCGAGCAGAAGCGTCAGCAAATTGCGTCCGGCGAGCGCCTCTTCGATGAGCGCGAGCTGGTCCATGGTCACGGCCATGGGCTTGTCGGCGATCGCGAATATGCCGCGGCGCAAGAGTTCGGCAACGATCGGTGCTCGAAGACCGAACTCGGTGAAGACCGCTGCGGCCTGAACCTGATGCGCATCCAGAAGCGCATGCGGGTCGGCGTAGCCGGGCGCCATCGTGCGTCGTTCGAGCTCGCCGCGCCGCGTCGCGTCACGATCGGCGACGGCCACGACCCTGACGTCGGTTCGGTTCGCAATCTCTGAAAGCACGTATTCGACATGCGGGTGGGCCGCGCCAATGATGGCGATGTCGAGTGTCTCGGAGCTACTCGCCGGCATGAATGACCTCCGATGCGATCTCGCCGGGGCTGACGGCGCGACCTTCCGCGGCCGAGCGATAGATGGCGTCAACCAGTCTCGCTGCTTCGTATCCATCCCTGAACGAGCTCGCGGGCGGCCGTCGCTCCCGGACGGCTTGGGCGAAGTCGCGCCATTGCGCGATATGTCCTTCGATCCCGATGGCTTTGGGATCGCTGGCGGCGCTTCCAACCCCGGCGGCCGCGCTCGGCGGCTCCGCAACGCCGGGAAAATCCCAGCGGACGATGCTGTCGTTTGCGAGCTCACAACTGCCGCGGTCCGTGAACAGCCGAAGCATGGCGGGCCGCCCCGGAGGCAGCGCCGTGCTCGTCACGATCACGCCGAGCGTGCCGGACGCGAAGGAGAGCAGCGCCGCCGTCGTGTCCTCGACGGCGTGTGTGTGCCCGAGCGTTGCCGCTTTGCCCTGAACACTCTTCACCGTCCCGAACAGCCAAAGCATCAGATCGAGATTGTGAACGCCCTGATTGAACAGCGAGCCGCCGCCGTGCTCCGCTTCGCTGCGCCACGGCTTCTCCGCGTAGTAGGCGTCGGAGCGGTACCAATGGATCGCCGTCTCGATCAGGCGCGGCTGTCCGAGATGGCCTGCGTCGAGCAAGGACTTGATCGCCTGGTGCTGCGGTTCGAGACGGCGCTGCGAAACCACGCCGCACGTCAGTCGCGAGCGCTCGGCGGCGCGGACCAGGGATGCAGCCTCAGTCGGATCGACGCAGAGCGGTTTCTCGACAAGCACGTGCCGTCCGGACGCGATCGCAGCCAAGGCTACGTCATGGTGAGCGCCGCTCGGGGTGCAGACCACGACCGCGTCGATCTCGGCATTTGCCAGCATCGCGTCGGTGGTTGCAAATGCCGGAACGGGTTCGCCATTCTGGCATGCTGCGATTTGCTCGGGCGTGCCGCCGGCGATCGCGGACAAGACGGTCTCGTCGAGCGCCCGTATCGCCCGCGCGTGCGTTTCACCGATCGCGCCTGGACCGATCAACCCGATGCGAAGCCGGTTCATGTCTCATTCCTCAGGGGTTGAGAAGGCCGGCCCGCGACATAAACTGTCTCAGGCACGAGAGAGCCATCCTCGTCGAGCCGGAAACGCAGCAGATCGGCCGGTGCTCCCACCGTCAGCGCAGGAAGGTCGAACGGCATGCGCGGATTGATCGTTGCCAGCCTCAGCGCCTCGGCCAGGGTCAATCCGGCCATGCGTCTGGCCGTCGCAATTCCKAACGCGAGGCTGACGGCTGCCCCCGCCAGAAAGGACGTGCCGACGAGTTCGAGCCGGCCGTTCGCTTTCAGCTCGACTTTGCCGCCGATCGGCGCGTCATAGACTCCAGGCGCGCACCCCGCGAGCGCGGCGGCGTCCGACACCAGGATCGATCGCTCCAGTCCCTTCGCACGCAGCATGGCCTTGAAGGCCTCGGCGGGAAGGTGATGGCCATCCGCGATGAAGCTCGCCCACAGCCTGTCCTCGGCCAGTTGCGACCAGATCGGGTTGGGATGTCGCGGTAGCGTGGCCGCGATGCCGTTGCCAAGATGCGTCGACAATATTGCGCCCGCTGCGACGGCTGCGGAAATCTGATCCGGTGTCGCGTTGGTATGGCCGAGCGCAACACGAACGCCGCGTGCGTGAAGGCCGCGCACATATGCTTCCGTTTCCGGCCAGTGCGGCGACAGTGTCACGAGGCCAACGAGATTTCCGCAGGCCGCTTGCCACGCGTCGAACTCATCGAGGCTCGGCGGCCTGACATGCTCGGCCGGATGCGCACCGCGTGCACCATCCTCCGGCGCGATATGCGGTCCTTCAACATGCACGAAGGGCATCGCGTGCTCGAGAAGAGGGTCGCTGTCGCGCGCCTGCGCAATGGCTCGCAGCGCCTCGACGATCGCATCGTGCGATGCCGTGATCAGCGTCGGGGCAAAACGCGACACGCCGCTGTTGTGGACGGCCGTGACGAGATCGCGGACCGTCTGGGGATCGGGGCGGGCATTGAGATCGTAGCCCGCAAAGCCGTTCAATTGCAGATCGAACAGGCCGAGCGACAGCCACAGTCCATCATCGTGCCCGCCGGGAATGATGTCCGAGATCCGGCCGTCCCGAATGACGATGGTGCGGGGCTGTCCGGTCTCCGGATCGCGGCCCGAGACGCGCGTTGCCGGATCCGTCATGCGCGTGCCGGTGTTTGCAGTGAGAGCCGTGGCGGCGTGGAATCCTGGTCGAGATACAGCGCGCACCGCGGATGTGTGCGAAGCGCACTCGCGGGGCAAGCCGTCCCGATCGGGCCGTAGAGGGATCGCTCCACGGCGGCGCGCTTGGCCGCGCCGGGCACGACGCAAAAAAGCTGGCCGGCGTCCAGCAGCCGCGGAATCGTCAGCGTGATCGCATGGGTCGGGACGTCGCTGGGGCTCGGGAAGCACCCATCGTCGACCTGCTGCTGGCGGCAGACCGCGTCGAGCTCGACGATTTTGACCTGCTTGGTGTCGTAGAGGTCGGCGACCGGCGGATCATTGAACGCGAGGTGACCGTTGACGCCGATGCCGAGGCAGATGATGTCGATCGGGGCCTCGCTGAGAAGAGCCGCGTAGCGCGCCGCTTCCCGCCCCGGATCCGGTTCCTGTCCGATCAGGTGAACGGCGCCGAAAGTGATGCGCGAGAACAAATGATGCGTCAGCCAGGCCCCGAAACGCTCCGGCGCATTGGCGGGAAGTCCGAGATATTCGTCCATGTGAAAGGCGGTGACGCGCCGCCAGTCGATATCGCGCTCGCGTGCAAGGGCATCCAGCATCTCTGCCTGGCTCGGCGCCGCGGCAAATATCATCCGTACCGTGCTCTGCCGGGCGAGGCGGTCGCGCAGCGCCGCAGCGACATCCGCAGCAGCCGCACGGCCCATCGCATCCCGCGTTTTAAATGTCGCGATTGAGGGAGTAACCGAAGCCGTCATGCTCATCCATGGTCCTGCCGGGCTGGCCCGTCACCCCAAGCGGAGAATGTAATGCAACCGGTTGCATGTCAAGCTTGCGCCCCGGGCCCGGCCAAGGCATGTGTAGTGGAATGCGATGCGGAGGAGGCGGCCTGCGGTGAAGCGCGATTCYGATAGCGGCGGGGAAGCACGTCGATCGGTCGTGCCGACGATCAGCCAGGTGGCGAAAGCCTCCGGGGTTTCGCGCGCGACCGTATCGCGCGCCTTCTCGCGGCCGGAGATGCTGACCGAAGCGACCGTCCGGCGGGTCAAGGAGGTCGCCGACAGGCTGGGCTACGTGCCGAACCAGGTCGCCCGCGCGCTGTCGACCGGGCGCCATGGCAATGTCGCTCTCATCGTCTCGGATGTCGCGAACCCGTTCTTTCCGCCGCTGATCAGGGCCGCGCAATTGCGCGCCGACCAGGCCGGGCTGTGCGTCTTCCTCGGCAATTCGGACGAGGATCCCGCGCGCGAGGAATTGCTGGTCGGCCGCTTCATCGGCCAGGTGGAGGGGCTGGTCCTCGCCTCGTCCCGCCTGGACGAAGAGCATATCCGCCGCTACGCGACGCGGCGGCCGCTGGTGCTCATCAATCGCGATATCGAGGGCATTACGCGGGTCCTGATCGACACGGCGCCGGGGGTGGCTGCTGCGATTGCGCATCTTGCCGAGCTGGGGCATCGGCACATCGCCTATGTCAGCGGCCCCACGACGTCATGGTCCAACCAGCAACGGCGCAACGCCGTCCGGCGCGAGGCGGAGAAGCGCGGGCTCAAGGTGATCGCCGTTCCCGCGCGTCCGCCGTCCTACGACACCGGCCGGCTCGCCGCCACCCAGATCGTCGCCAGCGGCGTCACCGCCGCGATCGCGTTCGACGACCTTGTCGCTCAGGGCTTGCTGGCCGGGCTCGCGGCGCTCGACGTCGAGGTGCCGAAATCGTTCAGTGTCGTCGGCTGCGACGATGTCCTCGGTGAGACCACCTATCCGCCGCTCACCACCGTGTCGGCGCGCTGCGCCGATGCCGGCGATGTCGCGGTCGGTCTCCTGCTCAGCCAGATGAGTGGCGGCGTGTCGGGGGAGATCCGCCACAAGCTGAATTCCCATCTCGTCATTCGTGCCAGCACCGGCCCGGCCCCGGCGAAGCGGAGAAGCCGCTGACGATTTGGTCAACGGCCTCAGAAAGCGGCAATGGATCGCAATTGACACGCAACCGGTTGCATGCGAGCTTTTTCGCAGGATTTGTCCCATTCCTGATGTGAGAGTGACCCTCATGGTGAAGCCCGTCGGCAGGTTCGGCTATGTCACGCTTTCCGAGGATGGCTATCGCCGGGAGACCCCGAGTCGTCGGTCATGGGTGTCGGCAGCGCTGACACTGGCGCTCGCCGTCGCTGTGCCAGTGTTTGCTTCGCCCGCGTCGGCGGAGAAGCTGACCGTCTGGAGCGGGTGGCCTGATCTGGCCCCGTTTTACAAGCGCGTCGGCGACCAGCTGAAGAGCAAATATCCGGATCTCGACGTCAGCGTCGAGGCCATTGCCCTGCGCGAGCACGAGAAGCGGCTGGCGCTGTCGCTTCCGTCCGGCGCGGCGGGAGACGTCATCGAGATGGAGGTCGAGGCGGCGCGGTATCTCGAGGCCGGCGTCATTCCGGAGCCGCCGGCGTCGATCGTCGATTTCGTCAAAGCCAATTACGACATGACGCGTGTGAAGACCGCCATGTACGACGGCAAGATCTTCGGTGTGCCGTTGTTTCAGGGGCAGGGCGCGCTGTACTACAACACCGAATTGCTCGCCAAGGCCGGCCTCGACGGCCCGCCCAAGACCATGGCTGACTACACGGCCTACGCGCAGAAGCTCGCGCAACGCGACGCCTCCGGCGTGCCGACGGTGAGCGGATGGAGCTTGCGTCTCAGCGGCGGCGGCTCGGGCATCGCGGAGAAGTACTGGACCATCCTCTATAACCACGGCGGGACGCTGCTGGAGGAGAAGGGCGGAAAATGGCGCGCCGCCTATGCGAGCGAGCCCGGCCGCAACGCACTCAAGCAGTATCTCGACAACGTCGTGGTTTACCGGACGGTGTCGCCGGAGATGAAGGCGGATGCGGAAGCCTTCGAGCTCGGCCAGACCGCGATGTTCATCCGGGAATCCTGGGTGATTGGCGACATCGCAAAGAAGGCGCCCGGCCTCAAATACGCCACGGCCCCGTTGCCCAAGGGCACGCTGATGGTCCCGGTCGATCTCTACGTGCCGAACAAGGGACCCAAGAGTCAGATCGCCTGGGATTTCGTTCAAAAAGCAAATGAACCGGAAAACCTGCTCTGGCTGCTCGAGAACACGGCCTGGGTCCCCAACCGCAAGGGCCTCGACTACTCCGCGATCCTCAAAAAGATCCCGCAGCTCGGTGCATTCGTCAACGTTCCCGCCGACTATGCCTTCTTCACGGTGCCGGCGATCAGCCCGGCGAGCGAAATCCTCACCCGGCTTGCGGCACGGCTGGAGAAGGCATTCACCGACAAGTCGCTGGCGGGCAACGATGCCGCGATCGATGCTTTCCTGAAGTCTGCGGCCGAGGAAAGCGACAAGATCCTCGCCCGGGAAGACCTGCTGGCCAAACCCTAGACCTCCATCGACAAGCGACCCACTCAATCCGGGCGTCGGCCGCTGACCGGCGCCTGCCGGAGGATCCATGCGCACCACGCCGAAATGGCTGTTTCCAGTTCTGGCGCTGCTTCCGGTCCTCGCCCTCTATGGCTGCATCCGCGTCTATCCGATCATCGAGACGCTGCGGCTCAGCCTCTTCCAATGGAATATCATCTCGCGGCGCAAGCCATTCGTCGGCTTCGCCAACTTCGTCGAGCTGGCGAGCGACCCGCTGTTTCTCGAAGCGATATTCAACACCACGATCATCGCCTTCAGCGTCGTGGTGATTACCATTCCCGTTGCGCTTGCGCTCGCCGCCCTGATCAATAGCCGGCAGGGGCTGCGGCGCAGCGGCGTCTACGAAGCCTCGGTTTTCCTGCCGCATGTCGTCTCGCTGGTTCCGGCGGCGATGGCCTGGAAGTGGATTTTCGACGCCCGGCTCGGGCCGCTCAACGCCTTGATCGGACTGGTCGGAATCCCGGCCCAGTCGTGGTTGTTCGACCCCGTCCTGTCGCTGGTGTGCCTGGTCGTTCTCTGCTCATGGCAGGCGATCGGCTATGCCGTCCTGATCTTCCTGGTCGGGCTGAAGAACGTTCCGGATGCGCTCTACGAGGCCGCGCGCCTCGACGGCGCCTCGTCGCTTCAGGCCTTCCGCTACATCGCCGTGCCGCTGTTGAAGCCTGTCATGCTGTACGTGTCGGTCATCACGCTGATCTCGTCCTACAATATCTACGCGCAGGCCTTCGTGCTGGCATCGGATGTGCAGGGTGCGCCGGGACATCTCGTTCGCGTCCTCGTCCTCGACATGCTCGAAAACAGTTTTCGCAATTACCGGGTCGGCTATGCCGCCGCCGAAGCCGTCATCCTCCTCGTCATCGTCCTGATCCTGACCGGCGCGCAGTTCAGGCTGTTCCGCGATCGGAGCCGCGCATGAGCGAGCCCGATCATCCGTCCGTCGTCGGTCAGCACCGCGTCGTCGGCCTCGTGATCGACGCCGTTCTTTGCGCCGTCAGCCTGATGATGCTTCTGCCGCTGGTCTTCCTGATCAGCAACGCGTTCAAGACGCCGCCGGAGCTGCTGGCGTGGCCGCCGACCATCATCCCACACCAGCCGACGCTGGACAACATCGTCAGCGTCCTGCGTGAAACGCCGCTGTTTCGCTGGATCGGCAACTCGCTCATCTTCGCGACGCTCTCGACCGCGAGCATCGTCTCTACGTCGGCGATCGCGGGTTACGTGCTCGGCAAGTTCGATCTGCCGGGGTTGCCAGTCATCTTCGGCATCATCATCGCGACGGCCGTCGTTCCGTTCGAAGTCTACATGATCCCGCTCTACCTCAATGTCCAGTCTGCCGGACTGTTGAACACCTGGCCCGGGCTTCTGGTCGGCTATCTCATCATGAGCTTCGGCATTTTCCTGGTGCGGCAATACGTGATGACGTCGATTCCCGACGAACTCCTGGAGGCTGCGCGGGTGGACGGGGCGGGGGAGGGCTGGATCTTCCTGAGGATCGTGCTGCCGCTGATGCGCGGCCCGTTGGGCGCTCTCGCCGTGCTGGCGTTCTTTCAGGCCTGGACCGCCTTCGCCTGGCCGCTCGTCGTCATGACCAACAAGGAGACCTATACGCTCGAGGTCGGGCTCGCCTTGTTTCAGACCGGCTTCACCGTGGATACCGGTCGTCTCAGCGCGGCCGCAGCGCTAGCGCTGGTCCCGAGCGCGCTGTTCTTCTCGCTGATGCGCCGTAATTTCGTGCGCGGCGTGGCCGCGAGCGGTTTGAAGGAGTGACGCCATGGCAGCATTCCGACAAAACCCATTGCCCTGCGCGCGGGTCTAGTCGTTTCGTACGTAGCGCCACAGCAGGTCGGCGATGTCGCGCCGGCGCAGCGTCTTCGCCTTCTGCGAGGACATGTCCGTGGCGAATTGCGCCTCGAACGTATGCCGGTTCGCAACCGAGAAGAAGCAGAGCGCGTTCACCGACATGTGCAGTTCGATCGGATCGATGCCGGRTCTGATCGTGCCGGCGCGAACGCCGCGGTCCAGCACTGCGGCGATCTGGCTGATGATCGGCCGCGTCATCTCCTTGAGCTTCTTGCTGCCGCGGATATGCCGGCCGCGATGGATGTTCTCGATCGTGACCAGCCGGACATATTCCGGGTTGGCCTGGTCGAAATCGAAGGTGAACTCGGCCAGCCTCCGAATCGCAGCTTCCGGCTCGAGCGCTTCGAGGTGAAGGTCCTGCTCGGCGATGCGCATCTTGGCGTAGGCCATCTCGAGCACGGCCGTGAACAGCTCTTCCTTGGAGTTGAAGTAGTAGAAGATCAGCCGCTTGGTGATGTTGGCGCGCGCGGCGATGGCATCGGTATTGCCGCCGGCGAGGCCGTTCTCGGCGAATTCCGCGAACGCGATCTCCAGGATCTCGCGCTTGGTGCGCTCCCGGTCGCGCCGCCGCACCGGCGGCTGCTTCGCGTCGTCCGCGACGGGCTTTTCCTTAGGTCTCATCCGGCGGTTCGGTCCTCTGCATCCGGCCAAGCCTGCTTGCCCCTCCCYTCATAGCGCAATCGGCGGTTCTTGACAGCAACTATCCCATGGGTTAATTGTAATTAACCTGCGGATTAATTAGCCATGACCGACCTCGGCCTTGCTCATCTGACGGCACTGGACCTTGCGCCGACGGCGCTCGTGGCCGAGGCCACGCGCGCCGGCTTCAGCTTCATCGACCTGCGCGTGATCCCCGTGACTGCCGGCGGACCTGCCTATCCGACCCGGATGGGAACGGACGCGCACCGCGAGCTCAAACGGTCTCTCGCCGGCGAGGGGGTGCGACTGAACGCGATCGAGTTCGTTCAGCTCACACACGACATCGATATTCCGGCGCTCGCGGCCCTGTTCGAAGCCGCGGCCGATCTTGGCGCGGTGGCGGTCATTGCATCGGGGGATGACGACGATCCCGCCCGCCTGACCGCGCATTTCGCTGAACTTTGCGACCTCGCGCAGCAATTTGGCTTGCGTGTCGATCTGGAGTTCATGCGCTGGCGTGCGATTGGCTCGCTGCCGCAGGCCGAGGCGATCGTGCGCGGCGCGGGCAAGGCGAACGGCGCCATTCTCGTCGACGCGCTGCACCTTCATCGCTCCGGCGGCAAGCCGAGCGATCTCATCGCGATCCCCGCGCACCATTTGCGTGCCGCGCAGATTTGCGACGCTGTCGCGGACATACCCGCGAGCGAGGCCGCCATCATCGCCGAGGCGCGCGAAGGCCGGTTGCCGCCGGGCGAGGGCGCCTTGCCGCTCGGCAAGCTCCTCGAAGCGCTTCCGGCCGACGCGAGCCTCAGCGTCGAGATGCCGCTGCCGGCCTTGGCGGTGCGGGCCCGGCTCGCCACGGCGTTCAACGCCACGAGGCGCCTGCTCGAGCATCGGTCGCGGGGAGCGTCGCGGCCAGACCATCGCCGCGAAGCCGGCGGCCCAATCTAGATACGGAATGCGTGAGATGAAGACCATCACCATAGGCGTCATCGGCGCGGGACTGATCGGGCGGAAGCACCTCGCCAAGCTTGCCGGGCGAGACGACTATGACCTCGTCGGCATCGCGGACGTGAATGCCGATAAGGTCGCCGGCGAGTATCCCGCGACCCGCGTCTTCGCCGACTACCGCAAACTGCTCGACGAGGCGCGGCCGGAGGCCGTGATCATCGCCTCGCCCAACCAGCTTCATGCCGAGCAGGGTATCGCCTGCGCCAGGCGCGGCATTCATATCCTGATCGAGAAGCCGGTCACGGATACGGTGGAGACCGCGGCAAGCCTGATTGAAGAGGTGCGCAAGGCCGGCATCCAGTCGCTGGTCGGGCATCACCGCCGCCACCATCAGCAGGTCAGGACGCTGAAGGCGACCTTGGGAGACAAGCGCATCGGCGATGTCGTCGGGGTGTCGGCGATCTGGGCCACGCACAAGCCGGTCGCCTATTTCGAGGTCGCGCCGTGGCGCTCGCAGGCCGGTGGTGGTCCGATCCTGATCAACCTCATCCATGAGATCGATTTCCTGCGCTTCACAATGGGCGAGATCGTCGCCGTGGAAGCGATTGCGTCGAACCGCCAGCGCGGCTTTGCGGTCGAGGATACGTCCGCGGCGCTGATCGAATTCGACAGCGGCGCGCTCGGCACTTTCTTCATCAGCGACAGCGCCGTCTCGCCCTGGACGTCCGAGCAGGGGCTCGGCGAGGCACCCGAATTCCCGTTCAGCGGCGAGAGCAGCTATCGCTTCCTCGGCCGGAGCGGATCGATCGAATTTCCAGCGCTGGTGCAATGGTCGCAAGCCGGCGGCGCGCAGGACTGGAACAAGCCGATCCAGTCCCAGCGCATCCGTGCCTCTTCGGTCGACCCGTACATCGCCCAGCTCGATCATTTCCGCGACATCATCCGCGGCAAGGCGCGATCATTGCAGCCGGTCGAGGATGGCGCGCGCAGCCWGATCGCGACCCTGGCGGTCGCCGAGGCCGCCGCGAGCGGACGGCGCGTCGACCTGCGCAATCGCTACGAAACGCTCGCAAGTCCGGCAGCAAAGGCAGGCAAGGCGATCTAGCGCGGACAAATTCGCCGCCGCTCGGCGGACCAGAATGGGCAGAGCCACGGCGCGATCGCAACCGGAAACTCTCGACGAATTGCTCCGAGTGAGCGATACACAAGGCGTTGCGACGACCGATTGAATCCGCCCAGTATTCCAGAGACGGCTGCGATTGAGCCGGGAGGCCGCGGCGTACTGGATTCCCCGCCGGAGCCTGTCATCGGGCTCGCCTAAGGCGAGACCCGGTGGCGGGGAATGACGGTGCTACTTCCCGATCCAGACCGTCATACCCGGCTCGAGGCCTGCCATCTCTCCCTTTGGATCGAGGCGCAGGCGCAGCGTATTGCGGTCATGATCGCCGATCACCCGCTCGGCCTGCCAGGTGGCGAAGACGCCGAGCGGCCGCAGCTCGGTGATGACCGCCTTGGTCGCGACACCGGTGCCGTTCCGCATCACGTCCGCTGTTTCTCCCATCGCAAGACGATCGAGATGATCCTCGCGCACGTTGAACGAGAGCCATTGCCGGCCGGCGGCCTGAACCATCAGGATCGGCTGGCCGGCGCGAACATTCTCGCCGACCTCGGCGGCGATGACGCTGACCACGCCGTCGGCCGGTGCGCGCAACACCATCTTGTCGAGGCGGCGCTCGAGCACGGTGACCGCGGCAGCCGCGGCCTGCACCTGCGCGTCGGCGATCGCGCGCTCTTCCCGCGTCGGTCCCGCCACGGCCGCATCGTAATTGGCCTGGGCCTCGGCCACGCCGGCACGCGCGCTGGCGACATCGTTCTCGGCCTGGTCGAGCGACTGCTGCGATTCGAAGCTCTGGCGCGCCAGCGTGCTGGTTCGGGTGAGCTGGGCCTGCACGAAGTCGAGGCGGGCGCCGGCCTTGGCGATGGCGGCCTTCAGTGAGTCGACTTGCTCGCGGCGCACGCCAGCAAAGACGTTGTTGCGGTTGGCGGTTGCTGATGCCAGCGCGGCCCGCGCCTGGTCCGCCTGGGCCGTCAACTCCACCGCGGAGAGCCGCGCCAGAATATCGCCCGCGCGCACGGTGGCGCCCTTCTCGACCGCAATCGACTGGAGTTGTCCGGCCACCTCCGGCTCCACCCTCACCTCGGTCGCGCGCACGACGCCGACGATGGCTGCCGGCGGTGCCGAGTGGCGCATGACATAGAGCAGCGCGCCCGCCGCGACCAGCGCGAGCGGAATCGCGACGAAGGCGGCAGGTCTAAGGTTGGACATGTCCCTGTCTCCTCCTGACGGCAAATGCCGAGATCACCGCCAGCGCGAAGTAGCCGAGCGCCAGGCACCACAATGCGAGCCAGTCATGCGCGACCTCCCAGATGCCGGCGCCGAGCTGGTTGATGCGCACGAGGCCGTCGATGGCGGAGTCGGCGGGGAAAATCCGGCCGAACGCAAGGGCCACGTCGGGAATCGCCTCGCGCGGCCATGCAAAGCCGGCCATGAAGAACTGCGGCAGGCTGGTCGCCAGCAACAGGATGGTCGCGTTCTCCGGTCGCGTGAACCAGGCCCCGACAGCCTGCCCCATGAAACTCGTCGCCAGCAGAAAGACACTCGCGAGAGCGAGGATCTGCGGCAGATGGCCGAGCGCCGAAAAGCCGTAGATCCGCGGCAGTACGATGAGATAGAGCGCGATCGCCGGCAAATAGATGGTCAGATGCGCGATGCCGCGGCCGAGCACGCCGGCAAAGGCTGCGCCTCCGCTCGCTACCGCGCTGCCGGTCAGCATCGCCGCGCCGATCAGCAGGGTCTGCTGCAGGATCAGGATGAACGCCGCCGGAACGACGTAGCTCGCATAGCCGCCCACGGGGTTGAAGATCGGCTGCAGCAGAACGTCGGCCGGGCTCGAGCTTGCGAGCTTGGCCTTGACGAGGCTCCCATCCGAGCGCGCGCCGCGCGAAACGAGCTCGGACGTCAAGGTTCCGATGGCGGTGGCGACCCCGCTGGCGCTCGATCTGAAGATGAACAGATAGGTTGCGTCCGCATAGACGGGTATGTGGGCGGTGATGCCCTTGAGCACGTCGCGTTCGGTGTCGGGCGGAATCTCGACGGCGGCAAAGGCCTGCCCGCGATCGATCGCGCTGCGCGCCTCGGCCAGCGTTCGGGCGCGAACCGTCACGCTCAATGCGCCGCTCGCATCCAGCGTCTCGACGATCTGCCGGCTGAGATCGCTGAGGTCGTTATCGACGACCGCAATCGGAAGCTTGCGAAGGATCTGGTTCAGATAGGGCTGCGGATAGTAGATGCCGTAGACGAGGGGAGCAAGGAACAGCAGAGTGAAGGCGCTCCGCGTTCCCAGCACGCGCCGCCACTCCGCCACGAAGGCGCCACCGACGCCGCGCGGTGTGGAGATGGCCTCGGATGGCTCGGCAGGCCGCGCTGTCGCAAACCAGCCCTTGCGGGTGACGTTCGCCATGCGCAGCCATGCCAGGCCGGCAAAGAGCAACGCCAGGCCCGCAAGCGCCGCGAAGGGAATAGCGGAGTCCGCGATCGGCAATCCCCGCGCGGCCTGTCCCAGCAGGACGGCCATGTACCAGCGCAGCGGCAGGATCGCGCTCCAGGCTTGCGCAAAGGCATTCATGCCGATGGTGGGAAAGCCGACGCCGGCATAGCCGAATGCGGGCGAGGCAATGAGGCCCGCAAGCCCGAGTCCGGTGGCGAGATCGCCGGTCAGAAGCTGGAGCAGGGCGCCGAGCGACAGATAGGCGATGATCAGCAGCGAGGCCGCAGCGATCATCAACGGCAGGTCGCCCTTGAAGGGGATCTCCAGCACGCCCTCCAGGAACAGCGGCTCGGCCAGCATGATGAAAACGAAGATGCAGAACAGCGGCGCGAGCTTGCCGGCCAGCGCGACAAGCGGATCGCCGCCGGCGCTTTCGAGCCAGGCCCGCGCGTCGCGGCGGCGGAATTCGGAGCCGACGGAATAGCCGGCGGCAAGGGTGATCACCACATGGATGATGGTCGGCAGCAGCGCGCGCAGCAGGAACTGCGCGTAGTTCTTCTGCGGATTGACGAGCGCCATGGTCTCCGCCTTGAGCGCTCCCAGGGACGCTGGCGCAGGTGCCGCGCGACTGGCGGGAGCCGCCACGGCTGCCGCGGCGGAAAGTGAATCGCTCAGACCCGAGGATGCGATGCCGGAGGGAGTCAAAAATTGCTGGTTGTAAAATCCGACGATCTGCGGGCGGCGCGCGGCCTTCAGGTCGCGCTCGAAATCCGGCGGGATGTGGACGGCCGAGATCGACTTGCCGGAGCGAATGTCCTGCACGGCCGTGGACAGCGTGCCGGAGCGGTCGACGATCTTCAGGCTTGGCGATGCCGCAATGTATTCCACCAGGGCACGCGAGGCGTCCGACTTGTCCTCGTCGACGACAGTCACGCCGAGCCCGCGGATGACCGGATGGCTGAACACCGTGGTGAGCACCACGAAGGCGAACAGCGGCACGCCGAAGATCAGCAGCAGCGCCACGCGATCATGAATCAGCCAGCGGCACTCGCGCCGCGCGACCAGCAGAAATCCGGGCTTTGGTGCTGGCCTCATGGTCGCGACCGCCAATCGAGATAGGCGCTCATTCCCGGTCGCAGCTCGGGCACCGGCTGCACCGGATAGGCGCGGATCGAGAACGTCCGCAGGTCGAAATCGCCGGTGGCGCGCGTGGCCCGCCAGCTCGCATATTCGCCCTTGGTCGCGATCAGCTTGACCTCGACCGTGACGGAGCGGTCGCCGAGGGCGGGAATGCGGACATCGAATCGATCGCCGACCTTCAGGCCCCTGACGAGATCCTCGCGCAGATCGAAATGCACCCAGAGGTCGGCCAGATTGATCAAGGTGACGAGCGGCACGCCCGGCGAGACGTATTCGCCGGGTTCCACATTGCGCTGATAGACCTGCGAGGCGACCGGCGCATAAACCACGAGCTGATCGATGATCGATTGGACGCTCTGGATGTCGGCGCTGGCCTTCTCGACGTTGCTGCCGGCAATGGCCCGCTCCTCCTTGGTGTAGCCATTGACCGCCTGCTCATAGGCCGATTTGGCCTGGTCGACGGCGCGCTCGCTTTCGTGCAGCGCATCGGTGGCCTGGTCGAGGCGGGCCTGCGGCGCGTTGCCTTGCTCGGTCAGGGTGTGCGTGCGGTCAAACGTTTTCTGCGCCAGCACCAGCGCCGCCTGCGCCCGCTCCATTTCCGCCTTCCGTGCCGCGATCACTTCCACCCGCGTTCCGACCAGCACATTGGCAAGCTGCGCGTCCGCAACAGCCTTGGCCGCCTTCATCTGCTCGTGCTTGGCCAGCGTCTCGGGATTGTCGATCTGGACGAGCACCGCGCCCGCCGCAACGTTCTGGCCGCGTTCGACGGGGATTTTGCCGACCCGTCCGTCGACACGCGCAGCGATGTCGAGCCGTGTTGCATCGACTTCGCCCTGAACCAGCAAGGGTTCAGGCCGCAGCAGATAGAAGACGGAAAGCCCGACGACGGCGGCCGCAACGACGCCGACGATGATGGCGGGAGTCCGGATCGGGTTGCGTGCCGTTTTCGCCTGTCCGTCACTCGGCGCGTCGGGCGTGCTTTGAATGTCCTTGTCAGAGCTCGGCATGTCCACGCCTGACTCCCTTTCTCGTGGCCGGTAGTCGTTGATTATATTTGGTTGCCAGGCCCTGTCCAATCGCGATGTGCTGATCATTCGAGCCGCAGCACCGACGATGTGTCCTGTCCATCGCCCGCGCTTGAAGGTTTGACGCTCCACTTGTTGAAAGCTGCTGCTCCGGCTTCGGTCGTCGTCCCGACGCTCGGCCAGTTTGGTCGAGAGTGCTGAGATACGATCTCGAATGAGGTGGCTGGCTGCACCGCGCAAGGGATCAAGCAGCAACATTCCAGCGGTGACATTCCTGTCCAAGCCGAACGTCGGCGCTCGCGTCATAGTCGCGGCCACCTGACCAGCTCGTGGTTGGGCCATGATGCAGGTGCGATATGCCAAAAGCCGTCACGACATCTTCCGCAAACGTCACAGTCCCCCGCCTCTTCGTCCTCGAATTGAATGCGGGTTGCATTCATTCCATGAACACGGATGGCTCGCAGCGAACGACCATTGTGACGGGCTGCCACCTTCCGGACGGCATCGTCGTCGATGCGGGCGCCGGCCATATCTACTGGACCAACATGGGCATCCCCAACCTGAACGACGGCTCCATCGAGCGCGCCGACGTCGACGGCAAGAATCGCAAGACGATCGTTGCGAAGGGAGACACCCACACTCCGAAGCAGATCATCCTCGATAAGAAAGGTGGCAAGCTGTATTGGTGCGACCGCGAGGGCATGCGCGTCATGCGCTGCGATCTCGACGGCGCACGGCTGGAGACGCTCATCGAGGCAGGGCGGGGCGAAGCCGATAGCCGGGATGCGACGCGATGGTGCGTTGGGCTGACAATCGATCCGAAACTCGGACACATCTACTGGAGCCAGAAAGGCCCAGACAATGCCGGGCTCGGCCGCATCTTCCGCGCCAATCTCGAAATCCCCGCCGGTCAAACCGCAGCCACAAGGTCCGACGTCGAGATCTTCTACGACGCTCTGCCGGAGCCGATCGATCTCGAGCTCGACCACAAGAACCGTATTCTCTACTGGACCGACCGCGGCGACCCGCCGCGCGGCAACACCGTGAACCGGGCCTCGATCGACAACAAGCCTGCTGAGCCCGAGATCGTGGTGACCCATCTCATGGAAGGCATCGGCATCGCGCTCGACGTCCCGAACGATCGCATGTTCGTGACCGATTTCGCCGGCTCAGTCTATTTCGCACGGCTCGATGGATCCGGTGAACGAAATTTCCTGTTCGCCCAGGGCAACCTCACCGGCATCGCCTACGCCGAAATCTAACGATCGCATCGGAGAAGTGACATGAACGGTACCAAGCCCATTCGCCGCATCGCTATCATCGGCACCGGTGTGATCGGCGCGAGCTGGAGTTCGCTGTTTCTCGCCAAGGGACTGCACGTGGTCGCGACGGACCCCGCTCCGAACGCGGAAGCCGCGCTGAGGAAGTTCGTCGAGACCGCCTGGCCTGCGCTCAAGCGATTGGGCCTCTCGCCCGGAGCATCGCAGTCGAACCTGACGTTCACGGCTGACCTCGCGCAGGCACTCGCCGGCGCCGACCTCGTCCAGGAGAACGGGCCCGAGCGGATCGAATTCAAGCAGAAGCTCTATGGCCAGCTCGACGAGCTGTTGCCGCCGGACGTGATCATCGCATCGAGCTCGTCGGGGCTCACCATGAGCGAAATCCAGAAGGGCGCCGCGTCCCATCCCGAGCGCTGCGTCATCGCCCATCCGTTCAATCCGCCCCACCTGATCCCGCTGACGGAGATCGTCGGCGGGGCAAAGACATCGGAAGCGACAATCCGGCGCGCCGCGGAATTCTACACGTCGATCGGGCAACGGACGGTGCGCCTCAACAAGGAAATGCCGGGGCATGTCGCCAACCGTCTCCAGGCCGCGCTGAGCCGCGAGGTCTATTACCTCGTCGCCGAGGGTGTGGTGAGCGCCGCCGACGTCGACACCGCCCTGAGCTGGGGCCCGGGCCTGCGCTGGGGAGTCATGGGCAGCATGATGCTCAACCATCTCGGCGGCGGTCCAGGCGGCATCGAGCATTTCTTCCAGCAGTTCACCGGCCCGATGACGGCCTGGTGGAAGACCCTTGGCGCGCCGGTGCTGACGCCGGAGGTGCAAAAGAAGCTCATCGACAGCGTCCATGCCGAGGCCGGATCGCGCACCATCGAGCAATTGGAGGCGGAGCGCGACGAAGTTCTGCTCGGCCTGATCGAGCTGCGCAAGAAAGCGGCCAAGCCGGGCTGACGAAATCGGCGGGGCCGCCAAGATCAATCACACGTCAAACCTGTCCTTCACTTTTCAGGCTTCCGAGCCGCAGCGAGGAGAAATCGCAAATGCCCACCGCAACCCCAGCAAGCAAGACCGCCGCGCCGAAGCCGGCGCCCGCACCCAATGGCGACTTCTATCAGCTGGTCGACCTTCTCACCGCCGACGAGAGAGCGCTCGTCAAGAAGGTGCGGACCTACATGGAGACCAAGGTCCAGCCGGTCATCAACAAATACTGGTCCGATGATGCGTTTCCGTTCGAGCTGCTGCCGTCGTTCAAGGAGCTCGGCCTCGGTGGGCTCGGCTTCGAGGGCTATGGCTGCGCGGGCGGCAGCCAGAAGCTGTTCGGATTCGTCGCCATGGAGCTGGCGCGCACCGATGCATCGTTCTGCACGTTCTTCGGCGTGCATAGCGGTCTCGCGATGGGCTCGATCTATCTCGACGGCTCCGAGGAGCAGAAGCAAAAATGGCTGCCGGCGATGGCGCGCTGGGAGAAGATCGGCTGCTTCGGCCTCACCGAGCCGCTGGTCGGTTCCGGAACGAGCGGCGGTCTGACCACGACGGCCAAGCGCGAAGGCGATAGCTGGATTCTCAATGGACAGAAGCGGTGGATCGGCAACGCGCCATGGTGCGACCTCTCCATCATCTGGGCGCGCGATCTCGCCGACAACCAGGTCAAGGGCTTCATCGTCGAGAACAAGTCGACGCCCGGTTTCAGCGTCGAGAAGATCGAGCACAAGATCGCGCTTAAGGTGGTCCAGAACGGCCAGATCACGCTGAAGGACGTGCGGGTGCCCGAGGCCAACCGTCTCCAGGGCGGCAATTCATTCCGCGATACCGCGCGCGTGCTGCGGATGACGCGGTACATGGTGGGCTGGGCGTCGACCGGCATCCAGATGGGCGCATACGAGGCCACCCTCAAATACGCCCAGGAGCGACTGCAATTCGGCAAGCCGATCGCCTCGTTCCAGCTGATCCAGGATCTGCTCGCCAAGATGCTTGGCAATCTGACCGCGTGCCAGTGCCTGATGCTTCGCCTGGCGCAGCTCGATGACGAAGGCAAGCTTGGCGACCATCACGCGGCATTGGCGAAGGCATTCTGCACCTCGAAATCGCGCGAGACGGTCTCCTGGGGCCGCGAGGTGCTGGGCGGCAACGGCATCGTCGCCGACTACAACGTCGCGCGGTTCTTCGCCGATGCCGAGGCGCTCTACTCCTACGAAGGCACCTATCAGATGCAGAATCTGATCGTCGGCAAGGCCATCACCGGCCACGGCGCTTTTCTCTGACCGCTCAGCGGAGCCGGCGCATCGGCGCCGGCTGCCCTATCCAGGAGACACGACCATGGTTTCGGGAACTGCACCGTTCACCCCTTCGCCTGCAACAGCACCAAGCTCCGCACCCAGAGCCGCGCTGGCCCTTGCGAACGTCCTCTACGAGAAAAAGGGGCCGATCGCCTACGTCACGGTCAATCGGCCAAAAGTGCTCAACGCGCTCAATACGCCGACCTGGACCGATCTGCATGCCGCATTCGAGGACGCAAAGGCGGACGCGTCGGTGCTCGGCGTGATCCTCACCGGCGCGGGCGACAAGGCGTTCATCGCCGGCGCCGACATCAGTGAGCTCGCACATGTCGATGCCTACGACGCCGAGGAGTCCAGCCGGTTCGGGCAGGGTGTGCTGGACCTCGTTGAAAATCTCGGCAAGCCGGTGATCGCGGCGATCAACGGCTTTGCCCTCGGCGGCGGCTGTGAGACGGCGATGGCCTGCACCATCAGGATCGCAGCGGAGCATGCCAAGTTCGGGCAACCGGAGGTCAAGCTGGGCCTGTTGCCCGGCGGTGGCGGAACACAACGCCTGCCGCGCCTGGTGGGAAAGGGTCGTGCGTTGCAGCTGATCCTCACGGGCGAGACGATTTCCGCGCAGGAAGCCTATCGCATCGGCCTCGTCAACGAAGTCGTTCCCGCGCCCGGCCTGATCGATCGCGCCGAGACGATCCTGAAGCAGATCATGGCCAACGCGCCGATCGCGGTGAAGTTCTCGCTGGAAGCCGCGAACAAGGGGATGGATACGAGCCAAGGCGAAGGCCTTGTGCTGGAAGCATCCTTCTTCGGCATTTGCGCCGCCACCGAAGACAAGAAGGAAGGCACCGCCGCCTTCCTCGAGAAACGTGCGCCGCAGTTCCGCGGACGCTGAAGCAAGGCCGCCCTCTACGAGGATCTGGAAAGGACACCCATGGCAAACGACAACATTTTCTCCGGACTGAAGGTGGTGGACCTCGCGAGCTTCATCGCGGGCCCCAGCGCCGCCGTGATCTTGTCCGATTTCGGTGCCGACGTGATCAAGGTCGAGCCGCCGAGCGGCGAGCTGTGGCGGCACGCGAACCATCTCCCGCCGCAGCCGGTCGCCGACGATGCCTATCCCTGGCATCTGGCCAATCGCAACAAGCGCGGCATGGCGCTCGATCTGAAATCTCCGAGCGCGCATCTGGTTCTCGAGAAGCTCGTCAAATGGGCCGACGTTCTCATCGTCAACACGCCGCATCCGGCGCGCAAGAAATTGAAGCTCGAATATGAAGATGTGGTGGGGTGGAATCCGCGGCTGATTTACGCCGACATCACGGGTTTCGGCGACAAGGGACCGGATGCGAATCTTCCCGGCTTTGATATCACGTCGTACTGGGCCCGCAGCGGATTGCTGTCGATGACCCGCGATGCCGGTGCGCCGCCGACCTGGCCGGTGGCCGGCAGCGGCGACAATGCCACCGCCGTCGGGCTGTACTCGGCGATCGTCACCGCCCTGTATCGTCGTGAACGGACTGGGGAGGGGGCGCATGTCACGACCTCGCTGCTCGCCGAGGGCGTGTGGTCCGCCAGCGTCTCGATCCAGGCCGCGCTCTGCGATGCGAAATTCTTCGGGCTGCATGATCGCATGCACCCTGCAAATGCGGCCATGAACGTGTATCGCGCCAAGGACGATACCTGGTTCGTCCTCATCATCACGCCCGACAAGATGGAGGCCGTGGTGAAGGCGATCGGCCGCCCCGATCTCCTGACTGATCCGCGGTTCTCCGACCCGGCCAAGCTGATGGCGAACATGACGGAGCTCACGGCGATTCTCGACCAGACCTTCTGTTCCGAGCCGATGTCACATTGGTACGAGGTGTTCAACGGCGTCCACGTGACGTTCGGAGCGGTACGCGGGCCGCAGGAGGTGGTCAACGATCCCCAGCTCCGGGCCAATGACATCATCGTTCCGCTTGACGGTGCCGGCGGCAAGCTGACGTCCACGATCTCGAGCCCGCTTCAGGTCCATGGGGTCGCCAAGGTGCCCGCAAAGCGCGCCCCGAAGATCGGAGAACACAACGACGAGGTTCTTCGGCAATTGGGATTTAGCGCGGCCGAAATCGACGGTCTGCATGCGAGCGGTGCCGTTCCGAAGGCAAAGGAACACGCCGCCTAGCCTGACGAAAGGGTCGTGGCGGCGCAAGCCGCCGCGACGCTGCGCTTGAAGTGAAATTCAAAGGAACCAGGAGTTCGACAATGGATGAGATCGTCACCGAACAGGCCGCGGGCATCCTGCGCATCCAGTTGAACCGTCCGACAAAGCGGAATGCAATGACGTCGGC
>NZ_JBFULT010000031.1:0-29378 GCF_054049755.1 Bradyrhizobium sp. P5_C11_2 | reverse complement strand
GTGCGGCGCCATGCTCGGCGTCAGCCACGGTGCCGGACCCTGTGAGCCGGTGTTGCAAGGCTTGGYCGATTGCGTCGGCGAGTCCTGCAGCTTCAGAGCGCCGCGATGCATCGACGATGAGGCGTCCGATCCGAATCTCGATGCCGGCATGTTTCATGGCGCGACTCCCGGCCAGGGCCGCTCGAGCTTTGAGAACTCGGCGCGCACCGCGGCGTTGATCGCGTCCTGTTCGATCGGTCCGCCACCGGCGGCGGCCAGGAATGCGGCGTTCAGCGCGATCGCGCGGATATTGCCGCCGGTCAGTTGCAGCCTCGCCAGCCCAGCGAAATCCACCTCGCCGAGCGGCGCATCGGCGGGGAACTGCATCCGCCACAATCGTTCGCGCGCTCCGGGGTCCGGGAAGGGGAACTGGATCACGTAACGGATGCGGCGCAGGAAGGCGCGGTCGAGCGCACTCTTCATGTTGGTGGTGAGGATCACGAGCCCGCGATAGGTCTCGATCCGCTGCAACAAATAGGCGATCTCGATATTGGCGAAGCGGTCGTGGCTGTCGCGCACGTCGCTGCGCTTGCCGAACAGCGCGTCGGCCTCGTCGAACAGGAGAATTGCGCCGCTGTTCTCCGCGGCCTCGAACAGCCGGCTCAGATTCTTCTCGGTCTCGCCGATATATTTGCTGACGACGCTGGCCAGGTCGATGCGGTAGAGATCGAGCCCGGCGGCGCCGGCGATCGCTTCGGCCGCGTAGGTCTTGCCGGTTCCGGACTCGCCGGCGAACAGCGCGGCGGCGCCCAGGCCGCGGCCATTGTGCGCGGCAAAGCCCCAATCGCCATGGACGCGCGGCCGGTGCTGCAATTCGGCGGCGATGGCGCGGAGCTGCGCGATCACCACCGGTGGCGCGACCAGATCGTCGAAATGAGCGCTTGTCTCGATCCGCTGCGCCAGCGCGTCCAGCCCGCCGCGCACTGCGGCGCGGCAGAGCCGCCACACCGTGGGCCCGAGCCTGGCCGGCTCGGCCTCCGTTTCGGCCAGCGCCTCGGCGACCACCAGGCGCAGCTCGGCAGCGGGTACGTTGAACTGCCCAAGGGCCGGGCGCAATGCGCCCGTGAGCGCGGCGGCCTGCTCGCGCGGGAGCCCGCGCAATGCACCGGCTTGCCGGGTGGCCGCGGGCGCATCCGGCACCAGAAGCCGCAATGTGCGCCGCTGCCGCAGTCGCGACAGGCGGGCCGGCTCGGGTGCGTTGAGCACGATCGCAGGTCCCATCAGATGGTCGAGCAGCGTCGCGGCGCGCGTCTCGGCGTCGGCCGGCTCGGTCGCGCAGTCGAGCTCGAGCAGGATGATGGCATCGCAGAGCGCCGCCTCGCGGTCGAGCAGGCAAGCGGTCGCGGCAAGCTCGCGCGGATCGTGCGGCAGGTTACGGACTTGCAGCCTCAAGATGTTTGCGCCGAGGTCGGCCAGCGCGTCGCGCGCGACGTCGCGCTGCGGCTCGATCTCGCTGCGGGGATGGTTTAGCGCGACCAGAGCCGCCGTTCCGGAGCCGAGGGCGTGCGCGATGCTGCGCGCCAGCGGCGCGTCGGGCTCGATCGGTCCGGCAGACTCGCACCGGGCAAGCCCGATCAGCCGCGTGTCCATCGCGGCGACGCCGGTCAGGTAATGCAGCACCCGCTCGTCGATCTGGATCGGCCGGCGCGGCGGTGCCTCGCGGCCCTCGCACTCGATCAGACGCCAGCGCCGCAACGGCCGCAACGGCGACAACGCGTCCCAATGCGGCTCGGCGAGCACCTGCATGGCGAAGTTGAGCGTCGGCTGCGCGGCCGTAACGCCGCCGTGCGCCCGCGCCATTGCCTCGCCGACAAGGCGGCGCAGCGCGCTGTCGAGCTCGACACCGGCTGCGAGCAGCACGACGTCGCGCTCGAAGGACGAAAGGCCGAACAGCTTCGTCAGCGCATCGAGTGCGGGCTCGAAGCCGTCGGCATCCTCCGGCAGACCCGGTTCGGTATCACACGGCGTTTCCCCCAATTGTCGCGCGAGGCGCAAGCGCAGCGCGACAAGCTGCGCCGCCAGCCATTTCTGGTTGAGGCTGGCCCAATCGGACGCCGGTTGTGTTCTGTCGTGCATGTTCATGCCGGCACGCTGAGGGTTTGCGATGCATCGAAGGCGGGTGCGTCGCCGCTGAGATCGAGCAGAAGGCTGTCGACGCCGTCCACGCGCAGCCGCGCCGGATAGGTGCCCGCGGGAAGCGTCGCGGGGAAATCGAACACCAGCGGGTCGGTGGCCGCGCTGCGCGGATTGGCCGTGGCCTCCACCGTGCCGAGAATGAGACTGGCGCGCTGGTGCGGCTGCACCTGGGGGCGGGAGAACAGGGTGACGGCCACGCGCGGCGGTCCAACCTTGCGCACCACGGTCGCGGCCGGCAGCGCAAGCGCCGCATCGGCCGCGATCACCAGGGCGGGTGCGATGATCAGGCCTACGGCATTGGTGTCGCGTTCGTTGGCTTCGCCGGCCGGCAGGAAACGTAGTGTGAGGCTCCATTGCCCCGGCGCGAGCGCGGCTTGCGCGGCCGCATCGTTCGGCAGCGTCAGGGTAAGCTCGGTGCCGTCCGCATTGGGCGCGCCCGGCGCGAGCTCGATCGCGCCGGGAAACAGCGAATTGACCAGCCGCACGCGGAAATTGCTGCCGATCAGGCGGATGCCGGAGAGCACCACCGGCTCGCCGAGCCGCGCGCCGCTCTGTTTCAACTGCGCCGTTGCCGCAAACAGCGTCGGCAGTGGTGGCAGCAGGTCGGGATTGACGACGACGCCGCGGTCGCGCTTGGTCGCGGGATCGATGATCCCGCGCGACAGCACCGGCAGCGGCGAAAGTGCGGGCTTGGTGGCTTCGATCAGCACCACCGACACCACATAGGCGGCCGAGGGCCGGTAGTGCGACTGGATTGCCGCCCACAGCCTCGACATTTCCTCCGGCCCCATCACGGCCGGTGTGACCTTGATCAGCTCGGCCTGATCGGCGAGGTCGGCGGCGGCGAGTGCCTGGAACGCCGGCGGCAGCATCGCGACGTCGAGCGGGTTCGGGTTGAGCGCGCGCCGCACTGCGGCGCGGTCGAGCACGGGGCGCTCGTGCAGCAGATGCATGCCGTAGCCGAGCAGGATCTCGGCCTGGCAATCGACCCGCGCATAGGCCGTCAGCAGATAATGCAGATCAAGCGCGAGCGGCGCGTTGGTCAGTCGTTCGCCGCTCGTCGACGACCGCGACGGCAGGGCGCGGTTGCGCCAGCCCGGGTTTGGCGTGACCTGATGCAGGAACRGGTTCAGCCGCGGCAGCTCCTCGGCGCTGCTGAGGTCGATCGTGTCGGGCGCGACCGCGCTGACATTGACCGTGCCCCCGACGGCGGGCCCGGCCTCGATCAGCCCGTTGTCGAGCAGGTTGCGCAGCACCGCGCTGACCGCGCCGATCGCGAGCGGTGAGCTCATGCGCGGCCTCCCGGCGTCGGGCGGTGCAAATAGTCGGACAGCGACACCGACGGCTTTGGCGCCGGCTTGGCGGTGCGCGCCGCGCGCGGCGGCTCCGGCGAGCGGATGTCGATGCGGTCGATGGTGACCTTGATCACGGGCGGCGTTTCGCGCCGGCGTTGCGACTGGTCGGCGAGCACGGCGTGGCCGAGCGGAGGCACCGTTGAGGGTGGTGGGGTTTCGTGTCGGCGCTGCGATGCATCCCGCACAATGGTCTCGCGCGGCTGCGTCACGCGCGGCGGCGGACGAGGGCCTGTCTCGGTCGCTGGTCCTGGCGGCGCAGCATCCGAGTGAACCGGCCGCGTCTCGGTATCGATCTTGACGACGGGGGGCAGCCGCGATCCACCTTCGTCTGTGTCGGTCCGCGCGCGATGCGGCTGTCGCGTTTCCGTGGGAGGATCGTCCATGATGATGGCACGCCGCGGCGTCGCATCCGGTGGCGAAGGCAATGGCTGCGCCTCGTCCGACCACGTCTCACGTACCGGATCATCATCGGTGCGTGCCGTGGCAAAGCGCGGTGGCAGGGCAACGCGCGCCGCGCCGGGGATCGGCTCGCCGCGGCCGAGGCGCACGAGATTCTGCAAGAGGCCGGTCATGATGCGCCTACCAGTTGCAGATAGGCGGCACGGCGGGTGTGCGGCAGCGCCAGCACCTCGGCTTCGCTCCAGCCATATTCGCGCGCGAGCGCATCGACCTCGAGCAAGGTGCGCTCGGCGGCTGCCTGCACCTCGGCCCACAGCGCCGGCGCGATATCGATCACGGCCTGCCAGAAGTGGCCGCAATCGGGACAGTCGAGCGCGAAGGCGAGGACCGCGCCGGGATCACAGCGCTCGAGCTCGGCCTCGATCCGGTCCACAATGTCCTGGCCGGGCATCGTCGGCTGCGCCTCGCCAAGGCAGCATGTCAGCAACATCCCGGCCGCGGCTGCGGAGTCCGGCGCTGCGGCCAGGCTGGCGAGATCGGACAGCGTCGGCAGCCGCAATGTCAGTTCGCCGCCGTCGCCTGCGATCCGCGGCGATGCGGCGTCGGGCGGTGGTGCAAGCCCGGCCGCGAGCGTTGCGCTGTCGGCCACGAATTCACACTCCGTCTGGCAGGCGGGGCAGGCCGCACGCAGCCGCCATGGCGCGCCGAACAATCTTGTCCGCAAGGCCAGCAGCGCGGCATTGCCCGCCCCGATCGAGTCCGTTGGCGCCGCGCCGGCGGCCGCGAACAGGGCATTGTCGCGCTGACGCCACGCGCGGCCGGCGGCCCGGTCCCACAGCGCCAGAATGTCCTGTTCGTGTTGCGCGGCTGCGGACGGCATGAGCAGCCTCAGGCCTGATCGGACAAGGTGGGCTCGGATGGCTCGGCGACCGCCGGATCGCGCTCCCAACCCTCGTTCTCCAGCTTGATGTGTTGGATGGCCACCGCATTGGCGTTGGCGTCGAGATCGGGCAGCGACTGATATTCCGAGACCCAGCAGCGGAAGATCTTGTAGGCGAGCGCGAGCTGCCCGGCCTCGTTGTAGACCTCGAGAATGATGTCCTTGCGAAAATTCTTCAGCGAGACCTCGGCGCCGAGGCCGGCGCCGAAATGCCAGACCCGGTTGGCCCATCTCTCGAACTCGGTGTCGTGGGTGACGCCGCGATCGAGCGTGATCGCTTCGAACTTGCTGCGGCCGGGCGACTTGCGTCCGGTCGAGGGATCGCCGCCCTCGCGGTGCTCGACCACCTCGGTGGTGCGCTTCAGCGCCGACACCTTGCTGATGCCGGCAACGTAGCGGCCGTCCCATTTCACGCGGAACTTGAAGTTCTTGTAGGGATCAAAGCGCTCCGGATTGACCGAGAACTGTGCCATGCGTTTGCCTCAGCTTTTCCTGCCTCAGGTTGGGATGTCACCGGCGATCTGCTGGATCTTGATGACGACGAACTCGGCGGGCTTCAGCGGCGCGAAGCCGACGATGATGTTGACGATGCCGAGATTGATGTCGGCCTGCGTCGTGGTCTCGCGGTCGCATTTGACGAAATAGGCTTCGCGCGGCGTACGGCCCTGGAATGCGCCCTGCCGGAACAGCCCCTGCATGAAGGCGCCGATGTTGAGCCGGATCTGCGCCCAGAGCGGCTCGTCATTTGGCTCGAACACCACCCATTGCGTGCCGCGATACAGGCTCTCCTCGAGAAACAGCGCCATGCGCCGCACCGGCACGTATTTCCATTCCGAGCCGCGGTCGTTCTGTCCGTGCAGCGTGCGCGCGCCCCAGACCACGTTGCCGTAGACTGGCAGCGTGCGCAGGCAGTTGATGCCGATCGGATTGAGCTGGCCGTTCTCGGCGTCACTCAGCGTCAGCGCGAAGCCGACGGCGCCGTTGACGCTGGCATCGCTGCCGGCCGGCGCCTTCCAGACCCCGCGCGTGGCGTCGGTCCGGGCATAGACGCCGGCGACGAAACCGCAGGGCGGGAAATCGCGCACGACGCCCGATTGCAGCGGATCGGACTGCATCACCCAGGGATAGTACAGCGCAGAATAGTTGCCGGGCGCGCTGATGAGGCCGACCTCGCCCTTCGTGGGGTTGGCCATGTTGGCGACCGTCTCGCCCTGGAGGCTGTCGATGATCAGGAACGCGCGGCGGGTGAGACAGCGCTGTTGCAGGGTGCCGAGCGCGGTCTGGGTCGCGCCGTTGACGTTGGTGAGACCGGGAACGCAGACCAGGTTGAACAGATCGATACGATCGACGATCCCGCCGAGGGCGAACAAGGGAGCGAGCGCCGTGAGGAACGGCCCGTCAGTGGCGGCGAGGACCGTACCGTCGGCGCCCCCTGCAAAGGCCTTCGGGGTCGAGGCCGGATTCGGCACGGTCGTCGACGCGGTGGTCAGTTGATCCATGAAGGCCGAGCGGCCATTGACGACGTTCGGCGCATAGCGCGGATCGGTCTTGTCCATCGACAGATCCTGGAATGATTCCACGACCGCCGTGCTTGGCGTCGGACCGATGACGTCGAGCTGGAACCGGGTGTTGTTGTCGGCACGCAGCGTCAGCTTGACGCTGTAGGCGTGGGCCCATTGGCCCGGCGAGCTTGCCTTGATGCCGAGATCGCCGATCGGGCAGGTTGCGGTCAATGCGTCGGTCGCGGGCACCGGCGGATTGGACTGCATCGCGATGCGCACGATGTAGGCGTCGCTGCCGCCATTGTCGAAGAAGTGGCGCACGGCGTAGCCGAGATAGGCGCGGCGGTCGAGCCCGCCATAGGCGCGCTCGTAGTCGGCGAAGCTCGAGATCCGGACGGCGCGGTCGATGGGGCCGCGCGGCGCCCACCCGATGAACAGTGCGATCGACGTCGCCACGCCCGAGATCGAGCGCACGCCGCTGGAGATTTCCTCGATATAGACGCCGGGTTGCAGAAGGGCTGAGGGCATGTGGGCTCCTGTGGGTTGGCGGTCCGTCTCGCTCGGTCAGACCGCAGCGATGTTCTTGCCTCGCCGTCGGGCGAGCCCGCGGCGCGGCCTGCGCCCGTGCCCGGGCGGATCGCGGATCGCCTGCGACAGCGATTCTGCCGTAATTTCCTCGATGAAGGTGCGGTGTGGCCGCAGCTCGTACAGCGCGCCGCTCTCGCCGCTTGCGACGATCGTCACGACCTTCAGCCGTGGTCGGCTGCGCAAGAGGCTCGCGAGCCTGTCGCGCTCGTCCGCGGCCGTCTGGGCCATCACGACGACGTCGGCACGGGTGCGGCGGGCCTCTGCCGCGAGGTTGGTGTCGTCGGTCATGCCGACCACCGCCAATGCGGGATCTTTTGCGACAACATGCTCGAGAATGTCGGTCATCAGCCCGGGGAATCCCGCAATGAGAATGCGTCTCTGTCGCAATGGCCACCTTTGCCACGAGCCTTGCACAAGGCGCGGCGGCACGATTGAGCCAAAGGGTTCAGTGAGGATGCAGGCGATGGTCTGGACCGTGTGTGCCGCGCGGGGCCTGGCTCTGCCGCGCCGGGCGCGCCGCGGGAACGGCGACACGCTGATCTTGCGCGGGCCGGTGGCCGCTATTGCACCGGACGGTCTAGGCCATAAGGTCTAGCGGATCTGGATCCGCGAGCGCGCGGGTGACGGYGCACCGGCTGCGTGCAGATGCTTGCTGATCTCGCCGCGGCGGCGGATCTGCAATTTGCTGAGCACGTTGTGCATGTGGTTCTTGACTGTCGAATCGCGGATTCGCAAGGCGCGCGCGATCTCCTTGTTCGACAGCCCCTCGCCGACGAAGCGGATGATCTCGTGCTCGCGCGGCGTCAGCGTGTCGACGCCGGCGGCAGGCTCTCGCACCGCGGCCCGGGCCGACAGCAGCGCCAGCCGGCCGAACAGCGCGGCGGCGACCTTGGGCGAGCACACGAGCTCGTCGCGCATCGCGTTGTGGATGGCCGCGACCACATCGCCGATCGAGCCGTCGCACAGCACGAAGCCGGATACGCCGGCCTCGGCGCAGGCGAGGATGTCCTGCTCGACCTCGGCGACCGCGATGGCGACGACCTTCAGCGCCGGCGACAGGGCGCGACAGGCCGTCGATCGCCGCAGGCCTTGCGCTGTCGCGATGTCGACCAGCAGCACCTGTGCGCCGCTGTCGATGACCTGCTCCGGCGGGGTCGACAGATCGCCGTGTCCGGTGACGCGCAGGCATTCCTGCCGCGCCAGGCACGAACTCAGGCCTTCGCAGAGCAGGCGTACGTTACTGAGGATGAAGACGCAGACGGGCGCGCCGCCGCCGTTTGGCTCGGCCGATGGCTGCGATGGATGTGAAATGGCGCCGTGGGACTGCGGCGGGGCAGCGTGCCCTGCCGGGACTGACGCATTGGACGACATGCCTGCCTCCCGATTGCCAACTCACAACCGTGTTTGCCGCCGCGCCCAGTTGAAAGCCAAAGATCAAAAAAGTTGTATCTTTAGTATCTTTCCCCTTGAAATTGAGTATTGCGCGTTTTGCGGACGCTGACAAGTATTGACATTAGATGCCCGCCTGCCGAGGGCGTTTCGACGCATGTGAACTGGACCATTGACAGGCGCTGGTTCAATTCGTCAGCGCTACATGCGTCGATTGTGGCATGTCCGCCTCAGGCCAGGATCTGGGCTCCGGGCATCGCGCCGCCGTCAAGGCGCTGCCATTCCTTCGCGAGATAATCGTCGATCGCATCGCGCGGCATGGGCTTTGCGAAATAATAGCCCTGGATGAAGTCGCAGCCGAGCCGGCGCAGGCTGTCCAGCTGGGCGCGGGTCTCGACGCCCTCGACAACGCAGGCGATTTCCATGTCGTCGCACAGGCCGGTGAGCGACTTGATGATCTTGTGGCTGACCGGATTGTCGTTGATGTCGGCGACGAAGCTGCGGTCGACCTTGATCTTGTCGAGCGGCAGGCGGTGCACGTGGCTCAGCGACGAATAGCCGGTGCCGAAATCGTCGAGCGAAATGCCGCAACCCATCGCCTTCAGCGCGGCGATCGATTGCTGCGCGCGCACGAAGTCGAAGGTGACGGCGGTCTCGGTGATCTCGAAATCGATCCGGCGCGGCGGCACGCCGCTTCTCTCGATGATGGTGATCAGCGGCAGAATCCCCTCGGCCGAACAGATGTCGTGGGCGGAGAGGTTGAACGACACGTGGATTTCATCGGGCCAGCTCTTCGCGGCTGCGAGCGCGCGAACCAGGAGCGCCTGCGTCAGGGGACGGATCAGGCCGATGCGTTCGGCTGCGGGAATGAAGTCGGCCGGCGAGACCTGGCCGAGGCGGGGGCTGTRCCAGCGCGACAGCACCTCGAAGCCCGCGGTGTGCTCGCTCATGGCATCCACGATCGGCTGGAATACCAGCTCCATCTCGGTGTCGAAATCGGATGTGCGCAGCAGGTTCTCGATGACGCCGCGGCTGCGGATCTCGGCCTCGAGCTCGCTCGAGAAGATCACGGTGCGGCCGCGCAGATGGCGCTTGGCGTGATAGAGCGAATAGTCGGCGCATTCATAGAGCGCCTCCGACGTCGTCGCGGAGTGCGGAAACAGGGCAAAGCCGATCGAGCAGGATAATCCGGTATGCGCGGTATCGAGCTGGTAGGGCAGCTTGACCCGATCGCCGATGCGTTCGCCAAGCCGCGCCAGATCGGCCTCCTCGGGGTCGCCGCACACCACGAGGCCGAACTCGTCGCCGCCGAGCCGGGCGAATTCGACCCGCTGCGGGCCAAAGCCCTCGCAAACCTCGCGGATGCGCCRGCCCGCCTCGATCAGGACGCGGTCTCCGACCGAGTGGCCGTAATTGTCGTTGATCGGCTTGAAGCCGTCGAGGTCGATGATCCCGACCGCGAGGCGAACATTTCTGCGTTCGGCGTCGCCGAAGGCGCTCGCAAGCTCCGCRAAGAAGCGGCGGCGGTTCGGCAGCTCGGTGAGGGAATCGAGATTGGCGAGACGGAAATTTTCGTCCGAGAGGGCTTGCGTCGCCGCCTGCTGTGCGAGCAGCGACTTGCGGCTGGCGACGAGGTCGGCGAAGTCGCGATAATAGATCACCAGCACCGTCACCATCGCGCCCGAGACCAGGAGGTTGTTGACCGCGATCGCCTTCAGGGTCGGCTCACCCGTGGCGAAGAAGAACAGCACATAGGGCACGTCGACGACCAGCGTCACGATCAGCGCCGCCGACCGCAGATGCATCAGCGAGAAGATGCAGCCGATCACGGTCACGGCCATGTAGAAGGCGACCTGGCTCTTGGCGAAGGGATCGCCGTAAGGATAGAGCGCGAAGGACCAGGCGGTGAAGCCGGCGCCGATCGGCAGCGTCATCCAGTTGGTCGCGCGCAGATTGCGCAGGATGTCGGCGTCGCTGCGCACGAGATGGCGCTGGCGCAGCCACCAGACGGTGCGGAGCGCTGCAAGCACGGTCAGCACGCTCGGCACGATCATCGTCAGCCAGTCCGGCGCCACGTTCACATAGGTATAGGCGACCGCGATCGTGTTGCTGATCAGGATGAAGTAGAGCAGCGGGATCTGCTTGGAGAAGGCTTCGAACTGCGCGCGCGTCAGGTCCGGGTTGTCGGCCGGCACGCGAAACAGCCGCATGGCGGCGGCGAGGTGAGTCTTCAAATCGACGACAGGCATTGCAATACGCGCCCCGGATTCCTTCAAAACGGGGGGATATTTGCACGGCGGGGGTAAAGGGCGCGTTAGGCGGGTTCCGCGGCAAGAGCCCGCGCAGGTTGCGCGCTGCCGCGGAATTTTACGGCCGCGCGCATTGGTGAGGCCGCGTTAAGGATATGCGGCGGCAGAGACATGCATCGTCCCCGATAACCGCAGCTACGTTCTGCTAACCATGTGCAATCGCGACGGCGCGGTCGAGCGTATTGCCGCGCGCTCGGCCGGCGCATTTGATTCACCTCTCCTCGCCGCGGAGAGGTGAAGAGAGGCGTATGACAGCCGCTATTTCTTCTCGAGCGCGGCCGTCTGCTTGGCGAGCTGCTTGTCGAACTCCTCCGACAGGCCGGTCGCGTAGGTCGCGAGCTCGCCCGGCTTGACGAACGGGTTCGGCGCGCCGTCCTTCATCTCGGCGCGCTTGGCCTGCATGCCATAGACTTCGGGATGCGGTCCAAGCAGCACGTCGATCTTCATCGCCTTTACCTTGGCATAAATCGCGCGGTAGTCGTCGACGATGCCGGCGTGGGTCGGTTGACCGACCAGCCGGTTCAACGCGACCGTGCCGCTGCAGAAGAACAGCACCTCGCGGTCCTGGTTACCGTCCTTGACGGTCATTTCCCAACTCGTGCAGCCCGGCGAGTGGCCGGGCGTTGAATGCGCCGTCAGTGTGGTGTCGCCGAGCGTGACCTTGTCGCCCTCCTTGACGGCACGGTCGACCTTGACGGCGGGGAAGACGAGGTCCTCGTTCTTTTCGTCGCCGGGATAGTAGCCACCTTCGAGCAGCGGCTTGTCGCGCTCGCCGGCCACGAGCTGCGCGCCGGTCTCCTTCTTGATCTCGGCGAAGCCGCCGGTGTGGTCGAAATGCGCGTGGGTGTTGAGAATGTACTTGATGTCGGCGACCTTGAGACCGAGCTTTGCGATGTTGTCCTTGATCATGCCGGTCGACTCCGGAAGCGCCGTATCCATCAGGATCAGGCCTTGCGAGGTCTTGATCACGTAGACGGCGATGCCGTCGGTGCCGACATAATAGATGTTGCCGATGAGCTGGAACGGCTCGAACGGCGTGGTCCATTTCTTGGTGACTGCCGTCAGGAAATCCTTGACGGTCTGTGCCTGCACGCCGGTTGCCGACAGCGCCAATGCGCACAGTGCGGCCGTGAACGCTCTCATGATCTGCCTCCCGTATTGTTCTTGTTGGTTCTTGTTCGTTCTTGTTGTTTCGATCGGACGCAGCCTGGGTGCCTTCCCGACGGGCCGCAAGCTACGTCGTGACCGGCCTGTCGGCAACGGTTTCATGTCCGGAATATTTCACGTCCCGTGCGGGAATAACGGTTCGCGGCCGGTTTAAGTATGGCGGCCATCGCGGCAACGCGGGCCGCCCGGGTTTGACCGCTTGCCGGTCACCCGGCATACTTCGCCTTCAAGACGAGCCAACAAGACTCGTCGGCACCGGGAGCTGAAATGATCAGGATCTTGCCCGTCCTCGCGGTGACGCTGATTTCCGCTGCCTCCTTCACGTCAGTCGCCATGTCGCAGCCGGCCTGCGTGACCCAGGACATGGCCGYGCCGTCCGGTGCCAACACCACCGACAAGGCGGCGCCCTTCTTCATCGATACGACGGGCCTTGACTTCAAGACAGCGCCGCCGACGCGCGATCCGTCGAACCCCAATTATCCGCGCGCGACCGAGTTGCCTGACGGAACGCTGCCGCCGCCTGGCGCCGAGGRCAATTTCATCATCGGCCCGACCCACAATCCGGCGCCGGAGACGATCGCGAAAGAGGGCGTGCCGCGCGGTACGACGAAGTCGTTCACGCTGACCTCGAAGGACAGCACGATCTACAATCCCGGCCTGATCCGCGACGATGTCGCCGGTTGTACCAATTCCTCGATCATGACGACCGTCACCGCGCCGGACGACAAATCGCACATGATCGTCACCACGAGCCATCCCGGCATCTGGTCGCGCACGATCGACGTCTACGTGCCGGCGCAATATGTCCGCGGCACCGAGGCGCCGTTCATCGTGGTCGGCGACGGCGGCTCCAACGCCTACAAGGATCTCGCCACCACCCTCGACAATCTGATCGTGCAGCGCCGCGTGCCGCCGATGATCGCGATCCAGATCGGCAATGGCGGCCAGGATGCGCAGGGCAGCCAGCGCGGGCGCGAATATGATGCGGTGTCAGGTGTGTACGCGCAGTTCGTCGAGCGCGAGGTGCTGCCGCTGGTCGAGAAGAACGCCGACGTCAAGCTCACCAAAAATCCCGACGGGCGCGCGACCATGGGGCTGAGCTCGAGCGGTGCTGCAGCCTTCACCATGGCGTGGTTCTATCCCGACCTCTATCACCGCGTGCTGGCGTTCTCGCCGACGATGGTCAACCAGCAATGGCCGCATGATCCGTCTCTGCGCGGCGGCGCCTGGGAATATCACAGCGCATGGACGGGGCCGGCCGGTCCCAATCTCATCTCCAAGGCCGGCGTGCTCACGCCGGCTGAGCCGCCCGGGGTGCCGCTGATCGTTGCCGCGCCGACCAAGCCGATCCGCTTCTGGTTCTTCGGTGGCGACTAGGACCTGTTCTATCCCAATCCCACCATTCCCGACGGGATGCACGACTGGACGTTGTCGAACGCGCTGATGGCGAAGGTGCTGGCGGAGAAGGGCTACCACTACCAGTTCCTGTTCGTGCGCAACGCCAAGCACGTCGATCGGCCGACGATCGCGCAAACCCTGCCGGCGGCGCTGGAATGGGTCTGGAAAGGCTATCCGATTCCCTGAGCCAAAGTGCCTGGGATGCCTAGCGCCCGATCGTCACGCCCGCGGTGGAGCGCATGGCGTCCCTCAGGCTTCTTGCGTTCATGTCGTCGAGGACCTGCCGCGTCAGCACGGTGGTCTGGCCGGGCGTGTTGAGGACGGTCTCGCCGCGGGAGGACGAGAGCCGGTCGGCCTTGTAGGGCGCGACCGGATCGGTGGCGGGCGCGTGGTGCGCCCGCTTGCCGGAAGCGGCAAAGGCTCCATGCGAGACGCAGAGTGCGGCGATCACGATCAGTCGCAACAATTTTGCGGGCATGCGATCTCCCCTATTTGGGATATCAGCCTAGCATATGGCGAGCGTGGCCGCGGTGGAAAAGGATCAGGCGAGAGCGGCCTGGCGTTCCCGCACGGGTTCGCGGACCCGGTCGGGTTTCCCGGGCTCGGCGAGCCGGGTGAAGCTGCGCTGGCTCGCATGCGCGGGCGCTTCGACGATGACGCCCTCGCACACGATCTGCCCGCCGAGCATCTTGAATTCGAGCTTGTCGTAGCGCGGCATGGTCTCGCCGGGCTCGGGCGGCAGCAGCTCGACACGTCCCTGGATGTTGAGCGTGGCGTCGCCGGTGCCATGAAGCCGCGGATTCCACATCCTGATCCCGGTTTCCGCCCAGCGCCGCCGGATCAGCGTGGTGCGGTCGACGGGTTCCGCGGCTCTGGCAGGGGCCTTCGGTGCGCTGCGGGTCTCCGGTGAGGGGGTCTCCGGTGAGGGGGTCTCGAGGACCGGTTCCGGCGCGACATGCGTGACGACGCTCGCTGTGTCGGCAGAGGAACCCTCCGCGGCGATGGCTGCGATCGGGGCAGGATCGTTGGCCGGGACCGGCTCGATCTCCATTGCGACGACAGCGAAGGGAGCGGCGTCGATGCTGTTCTCGGAGACCTCCGCCGCCGAGACTTCGCTGTCCGCAAGCGCGACACACGAATCCTCCACGACAGCCGGCTCAACATCAGCGACGTCGAAGGAGGTATCGTCGTTGACGGCGAGAACAGGGACATCAATCGGAGGGATCTCGATGTCTATGGACGAGACCAGCGCCTCCTCTACGACGACAAGCTCGACCTCGGTCGAGAGGTCGGCAGTTGCATCGCTGCTGATGACAGGCTCGGGCGCGTTGGCCTGCTGGCTCTCGGCCTCGACAGGCGACAGCCGCGCCTCTGCAACGATGACGGGTTCGACGTTCGCCGGGGGTTCCGCAGACGGGGCGCTGCTGACGAGCTCGGGAGCATCGACCGGCTCGCTCTCGACAAACGGCACCGATGTCTCTTCTACGACGACGGGTGCGACGTTGGTCTGGAGCTCTGCAGGCGGATCGCTGCTGACGAGCTCATGAGCATCGACGGCCTCGCTCTCCACCTCGACTGACGAGACCGAAACCTCTTGGACGACGACCGACTCGACCTCTGTCGGCGTTTCCGGGGATGAATCGTCGGTGACGCTGATATCCGTCGGCGCTGCGGACGAGCTCTCCGGGATGACCGAGATAGCGGTGCCATCCCCGGCGGCCGGAGTCGCAACGGCGGTCTCGGTGTCACCGCACAGCGGGTTAGTGCTGCTGCTGTCGGGAGCCGGAACATCTTCTGCGATGTCGGCAACGATTGCCGGCGAGTCGCTTGCCGCGATCGGTGCGACGTCGATGCTGCCGCGGTGCGGCAAGGGCCTAAGCCGGGTGAACGCCCATTTCACCGCAGGAATGCGGCGCAGCAACGATATCAGTCTCGAAAGCACAGGGAGTTGTCCAAGAGGTACTCGGCGTGAGGCAATCGCTGATTCGCCAGCAATGCAAAAACTGCCCCGGCCGTCACATCGATGTCAATGTAGGTGGGACCAATTGCAGAACATCCGTGCGTCCACCGCGCGGGAAACGCGACTGCCGTGTCGCGCTTTCGGGCGATCCACGATTGCAACGCCGACCGTGTTGCATCCTTCATTCGAAATGCATCGATGCGAGCGTATGCGTGACAAACCGTCTCGCCGTTATGCGGTACCGCCCCGACCGCTGATCCTGAGCCGAACGTGGGGCTTCCCAGCGTCGTCCTCCCTGGCGTAATTTGAAACGTCTGGAGAGTGAGGACAACGCATGAGGAAGCTTGCCGCCATCGCAGCGGTTCTGGTCTGGTCGACGTGCGCTTACGCGCAGGATCGCACCATCACCGTCGCCTCGACGACGTCGACCGAACAGTCGGGCTTGTTCGGCTACCTGCTGCCCCTGTTCTCGAAAGCCGAGGGCGTCAATGTGAAGGTCGTTGCCGTCGGCACCGGCCAGGCGCTGGACATCGGGCGGCGGGGCGATGCCGACGTGGTGTTCGTCCATGACAGGCCCGCAGAAGACAGGTTCATGTCGGAAGGGCAGGGCGTGAAGCGTTTCGACGTCATGTACAACGACTTCATCATCGTCGGGCCGAAGAGCGATCCGGCGCAGATTGCCGGTGGCAAGGACGTCGCTGATGCGCTGCGCAAGATCGCGGCGGCGAAGGCGCCGTTCATCTCGCGCGGCGACAAGTCCGGCACGCACGCGGCCGAGCTCAGGCTGTGGAAGGAGGCGGGTGTCGACCTCAGTGCCGGCAAGGACAGCTGGTATCGCGAGATCGGTCAGGGCATGGGGCCGGCGCTGAACATGGCCTCATCCTCGAACGCCTATCTGCTGTCGGATCGCGGCACCTGGCTGTCGTTCAAGAACCGCGGCGAGCTCGCCGTCCTGACCGAGGGCGACAAGCGGCTCTTCAACCAGTACGGCGTCATGCTGGTGAATCCGGCAAAGCATCCCGACGTGAAGGCACAGGACGGACAGGCCTTCATCGACTGGCTGGTCTCGCCGAAGGGGCAGGACGCGATCGCCGGCTACAAGGTCGGCGGCGAGCAGCTATTTTTCCCCAACGCGTCCCACTAGCAGGAAGGCGACGGTCGATACCGCCACGCTGAGCGCGAGCAGGATCAGCCCGAGCCCGAGCGCCAGCGGCAGGTCGCCCTTGCTGGTCTCCAGGGCGATGGCGGTCGTCATCGTGCGCGTGAAGCCGCGGATGTTGCCGCCGACGATGATGATGGCGCCCACCTCCGCGATCGCGCGCCCGAAGGCCGCCAGAAAAGCCGTCATCAGCGAGGTCCGGCCGAGCGCAAGCAGGAGTGCCATGCTGCGCAGCACCGACAGCCCGTCGATCCGCGCCAGATCGCCATATTCCGCCCACAGCAGGCTCGCCGGCCTGTGCACCAGTGCGACCACGATCGGCGTGGCGAGCAGCGTCTGCGCGATCACCATCCCGGTTGGCGTGAACAGCAGGCCGGCTGCTCCGAGCGGGCCCGACCGCGACAGCAGCAGATAGAGGCCAAGCCCGACCACGACCGGCGGAAGGCCGAGCAGCGCGTTGGTCAGCACGATGATGACCTGCCGTCCACCGAAGCGGGCGATCGCCAGAAAGGCCCCGAAGGGTGCGCCGATCAGCACCGCGAGGATGCTGGCGGTCAGGCTGACGCGCAACGACAATGCGACGATGCCGAGGAGCTCGGCATCGGCCTCGCCGATGAGCGAGAAGGCGGCGGCGACGGAGCGCGCGAAGTCGTTCATTCGGCCTGACGCTTCGGCGTCCGGCAAAGTGCCTCTGGATCGTCGATATCGACGCTACGCAATCGCTTCACGGGCTGGTCTCTGTGAGTCTTGTTGACGTCTACAGAATACCCGGGAGAGACGATTTGGAAACGCGTTTCATTCGGAAAATGGATGTGTGTGCGCCTGATGCCGGCTCCCGGGACGTAGATCCTAGGGCCGCTTGGCCTGTCAATCGGGGATCCGGTGCAATCTGCCCCGAACCTCCATCTCAAAGCTCAGCGCTTGACGTTMGCCGAGGCCGCGACCGTGGGGGCTGCCCCAAAGCTCAGTTGCCAGTACCGTTCGATCTGATCAACCAAGGCGGGCGGCAGCGGAACGTAATTGAGCGTTTCAGCCTGCGGCTTGCCGTTCTCCAGCGACCAGCGCACAAAGTCGATGGCGGCTGCCGACCGTTCCGGCGATTTCGGGGTCTTCGGCATCAGCACGAATGTCGTGGCGGTGATGGGGTAGGCGTCTTCACCCGGCGCGTTGGTGAGCACGAGATGGAAATCCTTCTCCGCCTTCCAGTCCGCGCTCGAGGCCGCCGCCTGGAACGATGCGGCGTCGGGGACGACGAAATTGCCGGCACCGTTCTGCACGATTCCGAAGGAAATCCTGTCGAGCCGTTGCAGCGCGTAGGTGTATTCGAGGTAACCGATCGAGCCGGGAACGAGACTGACGAGCGAGGCGACGCCGTCATTGCCCTTTCCTCCCAACCCGACTGGCCACTCGACCGAGGTGCCTTCGCCCACGGTCGTCTTCCATTGTGGGCTGATCTTCGAGAGGTAGTTCGACCAGTTGAACGTCGTTCCCGATCCGTCGACGCGATGAACCACCGTGATCGCCGCGCTCGGGAGTCTGATGTCGGGGTTGATCGCCCGTATCGCCGGATCGTTCCAGGATTTGAGCTTGCCGAGATAGATGTCCGCGAGCACCTGCCCGGTGAAGCGAATCTGGCCGGGCTTGACACCATCGATGTTGACCACGGGCACGACACCCCCGATCACGATCGGGAATTGCATCATGCCGAGCCTGTCCAACTCCTTGGGATCGAGCGGCATGTCGCTCGCGCCGAAATCGACGGCTTCCTTCTTGATCAAGCCGACGCCAATGCTCGAGCCGACCGCCTGGTAGCTGACGGTGTTGCCTGTCTTCGCCTTGTAGGCGTCGATCCATTTCGCCATCACGGGCGAAACGAAGGTTGAGCCTGCGCCCTTGGTCTCGGCAGCCGGACTTTGCGTGGCGATCACGAGGGCGGTGAGGATGATCGGTAGTCCGAGATGTTTCATCATGCCCCGACGCTAGCAGGCCGGGCGCGAAGCTGGTGTGGCCTATGTCACAAAAATGTCGTGGAACGTTTTGCTGCCACTTTACCGAAATTCGTTTTTGCTGAAGGGCCGCTGCGCAGCGGGCCGGGATGGTCCCAAGCCTGCGTCCGGCCTGTCCGCGCCGTCGGCTCTATCCAGAGGCGGGATACGGCGCAAAACTTGAGTAAGCGGTGCGCAAGAGCCTAAATCGTGCCCTTTCGCGACGGAAGGCCGGCTTTATTCCCGCCATGGATGCTTTAAGGAAGGGGCAGGATCAGGTCGCACCCGCCCGGCGGCGGTGCTAGAGCCTGATGCAGGAACAAGAGGCGGGGGCCAGCGCTGGCACGCCCCGCAGGATGAGAAGGATGTAAGCAATGATCAATACCGTTGGCATCATCGGGGCAGGGACCATGGGGAACGGCATCGCGCAGATTTGCGCTGCGGCCGGCCTTTCGGTCGTGATGGTCGACATTTCCGATGCGGCGGTGAACCGCGGATTGTCGACCGTGGGCGGCAGCCTCGAGCGCCTGGTCAAGAAGGAGAAGATGTCGGCGGCGGATCGCGAGGCGGCGCTGAAGCGCATCACCGGCACGACCGACCGCGCCAAGCTCGCCGATTGCGATCTGGTGATCGAGGCCGCGACCGAGAACGAAGAGCTCAAGGTCAAGATCCTGAAGGATCTCTGCGCGACGCTGTCGCCGCGCACGCTGCTCGCGACCAACACCTCGTCGATCTCGATCACCAAGCTCGCCGCCGCAACCGATCGCCCCGACCGCTTCATCGGCATGCACTTCTTCAACCCGGTGCCGGTGATGGCGCTCTTGGAGCTCATCCGCGGCTTGCAGACCTCCGACGACACCCACGCCAAGGCGCTCGACTTCGCCAAGCGCGTCGGCAAGGTGGCGATCACGGCGAAGAACAGCCCGGGCTTCGCCGTCAACCGCATTCTCTGCCCGATGATCAACGAGGCGATCTTCGCGCTTCAGGAAGGGATCGCGACCGCGGAGGAGATCGATGCCGGCATGAAGCTCGGCTGCAACCATCCGATCGGACCGCTGGCGCTGGCCGATCTGGTCGGGCTCGATACCATGCTGTCGGTGATGGAGGTCTTTTACAAAGGCTTCAACGACCCCAAATACCGTCCGGCTCCCTTGCTCAAGGAAATGGTCGATGCCGGCCATCTCGGCCGCAAGACCGGTCAGGGCTTCTACACCTACGGCGCCTGATTTTGGCGCGGGCGGCGGGCGTTCGGAGCATGATCCGGAAAAGTGCGTAGCGGTTTTCCGACAAGATCATGCTCAAGATATAACGCCCGCCGGCAGTCCCGCAATTTGCGCTGCGGCAAAGACGACGCGCGTGATTGGCCCGACAATGTTGCACGGGCGGCTGCGGGAACAACGGAACGGATAACGAAGGATATGTCGGATCGACTAAAGGCCGAGCGGGAAGCTGCGGCCGCGCGGCGGAACCTGCTGGTCCAGGATGCGATCGAGCGCACCGGGATCACCGAAGAGATGATCGGGGAACTCGTCACTCGCTTCTACGGGCGCGTGCGCGAGGACAAGCTGCTGGGGCCGGTATTCGCGGTCGTGCGGAATTGGGACGAGCACCTCGCCAAGCTCAAGGATTTCTGGTCGTCGGTCGTGCTGATGACCGGCCGCTATCACGGTTCACCGATGCGGGCGCATCTGCCCCTGAGCCTGGTCGGCGATCATTTCGACCGCTGGCTCGACCTGTTCGAGCAGACCGCGCGTGAAGCCTGTCCACCCGCAGCGGCCGCGCTCTTCATCGACAAGGCACGGCGCATCGCCGACAGCTTTGAGATGGCATCGGCGACTGTTGCCGGGCGTATCGCTTCGCCCCGGCACGTGCTCCGCTCCTAGAATACAAAATACCTGCCTGAGAAACGTACAACCGAATTGATGTTCGTTGACATCGCGGCGCACGTTGGCGCGTTGCACCAATTCCGAGAGCATCGGTCTGATCTGCAAAATCATCATGCCTATCGCGCGGTGTGACGTTGCAATCGAAAATATGCGCGTGAATGCGCTTGTTTGCATTCAATCAGCGCGAGCAAAGCCATATTGATGCACTGCGGCGCAAAATCTCCGCCTTCTTTTCGGCAGAGTTCCAGCGCCTGCTCGCGCACATGTCGAGTGCATCTTTCAACGCAACCTCTTCATCCTCCGACGACACTGCGCAGCCCGAAGCCGACGCGCGCCCGGAGCAAACGCGGCGCGCGCTCCTGATGGGCGCGCTCGTCACCACGACGTGCCTCGCCTGTTCCACGCAGTTGCGCGCGGGCGAGGATCCGCCTGGTTCCGACGAGCGGCCGCAGAAGGGCGATCTGCTCGTCTTCTCCGAAGGCGACCAGGAGGGAAAGCTCATCACCGCGGCCGATCTGCCGGCCGGCGGACCACCGGTCCATGCCTGGCCGAAGGATCCCACGACATCGGTGGTGCGCAGCGCCTCCCGCCTCAACGAGATCCTGATCATCCGGCTCGATCCCGCCGAGCTCGACGAGAAGACGCGCGCGCGCGCCATCGACGGCATCATCGCCTATTCGGCGATCTGTTCCCATGCCGGCTGTCCCGTCACCGCCTGGGTCAAGAGCGATGTCGGTGACAAGGAGGTGTTCAAATGCATGTGCCACAACTCCGAATACGATCCCCGCGCGGGCGCGCAGGTGGTGTTCGGGCCGGCACCGCGGCGGCTCGCCGCGCTGCCGCTGACGCTCGCTGACGGCTCGCTCAGCGTCGCCGGCAACTTCGTCGGAAAGGTAGGTGGCGCGCAGCCAGGATGATGGACGGTGCGGGTTGTGCCCGCGTCACGAGAGGCCGCATCCGCCGATGGGCGGACGACGGAACGAACGACAAGAATTCAACACAAGAATTCAAGCGGATGAAAAAGGGGAACGTCCATGAAAACGTCCATGACCAGGAAGCAATGGTTACTGTCTGGCTTCGTCGCCTTCACCTGCCTCGCCTCCACCGCCGCCGTCGCGGGCCCGATCGAGAACTACTCTCCGGTCACCGCGCAGCGCCTGGAAAATCCTGAACCCGCCAACTGGATGCTCTATCGGCGCACCTATGACGGGCAGGGTTACAGCCCGCTCGACCAGATCAACATCTCGAACGTGAAAAATCTCACGCCGGTATGGACCTTTGCCACCGGCGTGGTCGAAGGCCACGAGGCGCCGCCGATCATCAACAACGGCGTGATGTTCGTGGCGACCCCGATGGGCCAGGTGATCGCGCTGAACGCCAAGACCGGCGACGAGTACTGGCGTTACAAGCGGCAGCTCCCCGATGATCTCTTCCAGCTGCACCCGACCAGCCGCGGCGTCGGCCTCTGGGAGGACAAGCTCTATCTCGCCACTACTGACGACCATGTCGTCGCGCTCGACGCCAAGACCGGCAAGGTGGTGTGGGACACCAAGGTCCAGGACTACAAGAAGGGCCAGTACATGACCCTGATGCCGCTGATCGTCGACGGCAAGGTCATCGTCGGCGGCTCCGGCGGCGAGTTCGGCGTGCGCGGCTATGTCGCCGCCTATGACGCCAAGGACGGCAAGGAATTRTGGCGGACCTACACCATTCCCGGCGAAGGCGAGCCCGGTCATGACACCTGGCAGGGCGACGACTGGAAGAACGGCGGCGGCTCGGCCTGGATGACCGGCAATTACGACAAGGAGACCAAGACGATCTACTGGGGCGTCGGCAACGCGGCGCCGTGGCCGGGCGAGACCCATCCCGGTGACAATCTCTACACCTCGTCGGTGCTTGCGCTCGACCCCAACACCGGCAAGATCAAGACCTATCACCAGTATCACCAGAACGATTCCTGGGACTGGGACGAGGTCGAAGCGCCGATGCTGATCGACCTGCAACGCGATGGCCGCAACATCAAGAGCCTGGTCCATCCGGGCCGCGACGCGATCTTCTGGGTGCTCGAGCGCACGCCGACCAAGATCAACTACGTGGCAGGCTGGCCGTTCGTCTCCACCGACGTCTGGAAGGGCATCGATGCCGAAACCGGCAAGCCGATCGTCGATCCCGCGCACAAGCCGGTGATTGGCAAGCGCGTCGAGTTCTGTCCCTCTCTATGGGGCGGCAAGGACTGGCCGTCGGCGGCCTACAGCCAGAGGACCGGCCTGGTCTACGTGCCCGCCAACGAGAACTTCTGCGGCGGCTTCACCGGCGAGAAGGTCGCGCTCAAGCCGGGCGAGCTCTGGCTCGGTACCAAGCCGGAAGATATTGGGCTGAAGACAAAGCCGGGCGCGGATCATTTTGGCGAGCTGCAGGCCTGGGATCCCGTCACCGGCAAGAAGGTGTGGCAGCACAACTTCCCGAAGTCGCAGCTGTTCGGCTCGGTGACGGCGACGGCGGGCGATCTCATCTTTGCCGGCGGCACCAACGACCGCAACTTCCGCGCCTTCAACGCCAAGACCGGCGAGCTGTTGTGGGAGCAGAAGACCAACTCCGGCATCATGGGCATGCCGGTGTCCTATGAGATCGACGGCACGCAATACATCGCGATCCAGTCGGGGTGGGGCGTGGACGCGCAACGTATCCAGGATGCGCTGGTGACCAACAACATCGGCATCGAGGCCAATGTTCCGCAGGGCGGCGTCGTCTGGGTGTTCGCGCTGAAGAAATAGGCTCCGCGGGCGGATCGAAAGAAGCGGAGCAGCAGGGGGGTGGCGAATGCGGCGGACGGAAACGTCCGTCGCATTTTGCGTGTGGCTTGTGGCACGGCCGACGCCCGTGCCACGAACTCGTCATGCCCGGGCAGAAGCGCGTCTTCGCGTTAGATGTCCCGGGCATCCACGTTCTTCTTGCTGCGGGAAAGCTCGTGGATGGCCGGGACCAGCCCGGCCATGACGTGCGGAAGCACTCGTGCGCCAAACCGCCAGGTCGCTACTTCCCCTGGCGATCCACCTTGTCCTTTTCCTTCTGGTTCATCTCCCGAACCTTCGGATCGGTGCTGCTCTGCCCGGTGGTCTGGGTGGTCGAGGCGGGCGGGGCATTGGCGTTGGGCAGTGAGTTCTGGTCCGGCGCGGTGGGGCGGGTGGCCGTGGTCGGCGGCGTCGTGTTGCTCTGGGCGAAGGCGCCGCCAGCGGTCAAAAGAAAGGCGCCCGACAGCAACGAGACTGCGAGCGCCTTCGTGATGTTGATCATCGATCTGCTCCTGTCAGATCGATGCAAACGGCGCAAGGCCGCCTGATGTTCCTAAGCGCGATAGACTTCTATCGCGCGCCTTCTTGTTTGAGCACGATCTCCGCGCAATCGCACTCCATGCGTTCACGCCTCCAATTGCTTGCCGATCGGCAGCGCGCGGATGCGTTTTCCCGTCGCGGCGAAGATCGCGTTCATCAGCGCCGGCGCGAACGGCGGCACGCCGGGCTCGCCGACGCCGCTGKGCGGCGTGTCGGGTCCGGGCGGCACGATGTAGACGTTGGTCACCAGCGGGGATTCGTCCATCCTGAGGACCTGGAAGTCGTCAAAGTTCTTCTGCTCCACCTTGCCGTCCTTGAAGGTGACCTCGCCATACTTGGCGAGGCTCAGCCCCATGATCGCCGCGCCCTCKATCTGCGAGGCGATGCGCTCGGGGTTGACATAGGTGCCGCAGTCGATTGCGGTGTCGACCCGCGGTACCGTCAGCTTGCCCTTGTCGTCGACGGCCACCTCGACGATGGTCGCGATGTAGCTGACGAAGCTGCGATGCACGGCAATGCCGAGGCCGTGGCCCTTGGCGACCGCGCGCCCCCATTCGCCCTTCTCGGCGACCAGCTCGACCACCTTGCGCAGGCGGGCGGTGTCGATCGGGTAGCTGTCATAGGGTTCGCCATAGTTCCAGAGGTCTTTCACCGCCGGCTTGACGATCCGCGGGCTTCCGATCAGCGCTAGCAGCGTCTCCTTCTGGTCGCGGCCGGTCGCATGTGCGATTTCGCCGACCATCGACTGCACCGCGAAGGCGCGCGGGATGTTCGAGACCGAGCGGAACCAGCCGATGCGGGTGAACGCCGAGGCTTCCGGGTTCTCGCAACTGATGTTGGCGATCTCGAACGGCATGTCGACGAGGCCCATGCCGAGCTCGAACGGTGCTTGGTGCTTTGTGCCGGCGGCGAAGGTCGAGGCGATGCTCGGGGCCACGCTGCGGTGACGCCAGGCGATCACCTTGCCGCTCTTGTCGAGGCCCGCCTCGATCCGTTCCACGGAGACCGTGTGCAGGAAGTCGTGGCGGACGTCGTCCTCGCGCGTCCATTGCACCTTCACCGGCGCGCCGAGCTCCTTCGAGAGGAGCGCGGCCTCGAGCGCGAAGTCGCATTTCGACTTGCGGCCGAAACCGCCGCCGAGCAGCGTGACATTGACGGTGACGTTGCCCTCGGGAATGCCGAGCGTCTTGGCGACGTCCTCGCGGGTGCCGCCCGGGCTCTGCACCGGCGCCCAGATCTCGGCCTTGTCGCCCTTGACGTCGGCAACCGCGACCGGCGGCTCCATGCTGACATGGGCGAGATGCGGCAGATAATATTCGCCGACGATCACCTTGTCGGCGCCCTTCAGGGCGGCGTCGACGTCGCCCTCCTTGCGCACGACGAGGCCGGGCTTGCGCGAGGCCTCCTCGAGCTCCTTGCGGTAGGCGACGGAATCGTATTTGCCGTTGGCGCCGTCGTCCCAGACGAGCTTCAGCGCGTCGCGGCCCTTGATCGCAGCACCGGTGTTGCGCGCGATCACCGCGACGCCGCCGAGCGGCTGGAATTTCGACGGCCACGGCCAGCCGCGCACCTGCATCACCTTCTCGACGCCGGGAATCTTCAAGGCCGCGTCCGGATCGAACGAGGCCAGCTTGCCGCCGGTCACCGGCGGGCGCGCGATCACGGCATATTTCATGCCGGGCAGGCGCACGTCGGCTCCGTAGCGCGCCTTGCCGGTGGTGATGTCGTGGAGATCGACGATGCCGATCTGGCCCTTGGTCAGATAGCGGAAGTCCTTGGGGTCCTTCAGCTTGAGGCCTTCGATGCTGGGCACCGATTCCTTGGCGGCATCGGCCGCGAGCTCGCCGAAGCCGAGCTTGCGTCCGCTGGCGCTGTGGACGACCTCGTGATTGACGGCCTTGACCTCGGTCGCAGGGACGCCCCAGCGCTTTGCCGCGGCCTGCTCCAGCATGGTGCGCGCCGAGGCGCCGATCTGGCGCATCGGGATCAGATAGTGCCGCGTGCTGCGCGAGCCGTCGGTGTCCTGGTTGCCGAACTTGGCCTCGTCGCCATGGGCCTGCTGCACCTTCACCCTGGACCAGTCGGCCTCCATCTCCTCGGCCACGATCAGCGGCAGGCTGGTGCGCACACCGGTGCCCATCTCGGCGCGGTGGGCGAGGATGGTGACGGTGCCGTCGGGGGCAACCGCGACGAAGACGCGCGGATCGACCACGACGCCATGCGGCATCTTTCCGGCGCCGGTCTCATAGGCGAAAGCCTGGCGCGACATCACGGGCGCGGCGAGCACGAAGCCGCCGGTGATGCCGAGCCCCTTCAGGATGCTGCGGCGGGAGACCTTCTCGACCCTGACGTTCTTTTCGAAGCCACGGAGCTTGCCGGGATTGTCGATGAAATTCATGTCACACTCCCGTCGATGCGAGATGGACCGCGTTCTCGATGCGCTGGTAGCAGCCGCAGCGGCAGATGTTGCCGGCCATCGCCTCGCGGATCTGGTCATGCGACGGCTTGGGATTGTCCATCAGCAGCGCGGCCGCCTGCATGATCTGGCCGGCCTGGCAGAAGCCGCATTGGGGAACGTTGACCTGACGCCAGGCCTTCTGGACCGGGTGATCGCCGTTCGGGTGCAGCCCCTCGATCGTCGTGACCTCACGCCCGGCGACGTCGTTGATCGACGTGATGCAGGAGCGCACGGCCTCCTTGTCGACGATGACCGTGCAGGCGCCRCAAAGCGCCTGGCCACAGCCGAACTTGGTGCCGGTGAGCCCGGCCTCATCGCGCAGGAACCAGAGTAGCGGGAGATCCGGGTCGCCGTCCCAGCTCTGTTCCTGGCCGTTGATCTTCACCTTGATCATGATCGTCCCTCGCTCTTCATAAGCATGCCGATTCAAAATTCACCGACGCCCGCCGGCGTCATGGTCCGTGCGTCAGGTCGTCCCGCATCTCGCCAGTCGTCCCGCGCGGGCAGGTCCCGGCGGCTGGCGGTGATGCGAATCGCAATGTCCGGATGTGCTCGATACCTCCCGTTTTGTTCTTAATTGATTGAATTTCGCGCGGCATCGTGACCGCGCGACCATATCAGGGATCGGTGCCGCCCGGCGTTCACAGCCGGGTGTTTTCGACGTGAACAGATTGCATCTGTGATTTGTCAAAAGCAGGGCGTGGCAAGACGTCGCGTAGTTTGTGCGACCGCGAAAACAGCCCTGGCGAAAAAAGCTTCGTCCGCCAGACATACTGTGCGGACGAAGCAGGAAGCCCTCAGTCGAGGGAGGGAGAAACGCAGCGGCGCACACTTCAAAGAGGAAGTTGGYGGCACTGCGCAGTCATTCAGAGACCAGGACTGAGGGAGCCGACGGTTCTCGCAAGCCGATCAGAGGCGAGCAGGCGGCATCGTCGCGATCATCCGGGAGCCGCGCCGTCCGGCTCGCTGGCGGTGGTTGCGACCAGCGAGCGGACGGGACGTGGCGAACCTGGCAGCCTTGTTTCAGGCAGCCTTGTTTAGGCAGCCTTGGCCTTCGCCACGTGGGTCGCGATTGCGTCCATCAGTGCTGGCGACAGGCAGTCATAGGGCTCGAGCCCAAGCTCCTTGAACCGAGACCGTATTCCGCCCATCTGCTCCGGCTTCACGCCCGATTCGATCACCGACGAGACGAAGGCGGCGAATTGCGGCGCTGCCGAGCCTTGCTCCTGGAACAGTTCGGCGTGGATGAAGTCGAGGCCGTAGAACGGATGGTTCTTGTTCTCGATGCGGCCATACATGTGCGTGCCGCAACCCGTGCAGGCGTAGCGCTGGATCACCGCGGAAGCGTCGACGATCTGAAGCTTGTCGCCGTTCTCGAGCACGGTGACGTTCTGGCGCGGCACCACGGCCACGACCGAGAAGATCGCGCCCTGCGGTTTCCAGCACTTGGTGCAGCCGCAGGCGTGGTTGTGGGCGACATCGCCCTTGACGCCGACCTTGACCTGATGGTCCTTGCATTTGCAGGCGAGCGTGCCGCCGGCAAAGCTGCCGCTGCCCTGCTTGATGCCGTTATCGATCGAGGGGTGGAGTGCAACAGTCATGGGTCGATCCTCCTTGGGTGTGACGGTTGAGCTAGAACACGACGACTGAACGGATGGATTTGCCCTCGTGCATCAGATCGAAGCCTTTGTTGATGTCTTCGAGCTTGAGCGTGTGGGTGATCATCGGATCGATCTGGATCTTTCCGTTCATGTACCAGTCGACGATCTTCGGGACGTCCGTGCGGCCGCGCGCGCCGCCGAAGGCTGTACCGCGCCAGTTGCGTCCGGTGACGAGCTGGAACGGGCGGGTTGCGATCTCCTTGCCGGATTCGGCAACGCCGATGACGACGGAAGTGCCCCAGCCGCGATGGCAGGCTTCCAGCGCCTGGCGCATCACCGTGGTGTTGCCGGTGCAGTCGAAGGTGTAGTCGGCGCCGCCGTCGGTGAGGTTGACGAGATGCGGGACGATGTCGCCGGTGATCTTCTTGGGATTGACGAAATCGGTCATGCCGAACCGGCGGCCCCATTCCTCCTTGGAGTCGTTGATGTCGACGCCGATGATCTTGTCGGCGCCGGCCATCTTGGCGCCCTGGATGACGTTGAGGCCGATGCCGCCGAGGCCGAACACGACGACGTTGGAGCCCGGCGTGACCTTGGCGGTGTTGACGACGGCGCCGACGCCCGTTGTGACGCCGCAGCCGATGTAGCAGCTCTTGTCGAACGGCGCGTCCTCGCGGATCTTCGCCACCGCGATCTCCGGCAGCACCGTGAAGTTCGAGAAGGTCGAGCAGCCCATGTAGTGGTAGATCGGCTTGCCCTTGTAGGAGAAGCGGCTGGTGCCGTCCGGCATCACGCCCTTGCCCTGGGTCGCGCGGATCGCCGTGCAGAGATTGGTCTTCTGGCTCAGGCAGCTTTTGCACTGCCGACATTCCGGCGTGTAGAGCGGGATGACGTGGTCGCCCGGCTTCACCGAGCTCACGCCGGGGCCGATCTCGCGAATGATGCCGGCACCTTCATGGCCCAGGATCGACGGAAAGATTCCCTCGCTGTCGAAGCCGTCGAGCGTGTAGGCGTCGGTATGGCAGATGCCCGTCGCCTTGATCTCGACCAGGACTTCGCCGGTCTTTGGTCCTTCCAGGTCGACCTCGACGATCTCGAGCGGCTTCTTGGCTTCAAAAGCGACGGCGGCGCGTGTTTTCATCGTAAACTCCTCAAATCCTCATCGGACGCCAGGACGTAGTCTCGGCAATCCGCGTCACGTTCATTACTTGCCCATGCAGGCGTCTTCCGCCTTGGTGTAGGCCTCCGTTTTCTCGTCCTTCTTGGCGGGGCGCTGCCGGCCCCATGCATCGGTGGAGCGGGCGCGCAGATAGACGTACAGATCGTCCATGTAGCAGGCGACGTTCGGGTTGTCGCCGAAGGCCGGCATGACGTTCTCCTGCGCGGTCGAGATATTCTTGCGACCGGAGGCGATCACGCCGAGGAAGTCGCCATAGCTCATGGTCTTGACGGAATCCTTCAGCGCCGGTGCGTAGGTGGATCCCATGCCGTCCGGGCCATGGCAGACGTGACAGTCGGAGTGATAGCGGCGATATCCGGAATAGGTGAACCAGTCCACGGTACCATCGGCCGAAATCTTGTAGGTCGGGTTTCCGTCCTTATCGAGCCACTTTCCGTCATCTTCCTTCTTGACGGCGGTCGGATCGCCCGGACCTTCCGCCTGCGCAAGTCCTCCGGACGTGGCGACGACAATTGCAACGATAACAAGGCCGATTTTACGCAAGAGATTTTCCTCGGGGCGTTCGGTGGAGACGAGCCGGCGCGTGGATCTGATC
>NZ_JBFULT010000030.1:0-29380 GCF_054049755.1 Bradyrhizobium sp. P5_C11_2 | reverse complement strand
GCTTCCGTGCGATTGTGCGCAGCACACTTCCTCATGATATGCTGAATGTGCATTTTGACAGTGCTTTCCGAGAGGCCCAATTTGGCGGCGATCAGCTTGTTGGGTAAGCCGAGCTCCAGTTCCGCCAGAACCTGTTGCTCACGAGGCGTGAGATCGGTCACGCTCCTGTCGATAGCCAATCTGGCTCCCTCGTTCATCAGATATGCGGGCGCTAGCCCACGCGCATCCGGCGGCTCGAAATCCGGTATCCTGTTCATCCCGGCCACGGGCAACGGCCTGTAGGCGCCGCCGACAAGAACAAGGCGCAGGCCAGCTATGGCGATCTCGATCGGTAGCGAGGTGGAAAGAAAGCCGCGCACGCCCCGCTGCATCGCGGCYTGCACGGTCGGCTCGTCGTCATGGTTTGACAGGACCACAGTGGCCGCGTTGGGACAACACACCGCAACGAAGGCGAGATCGTCCTCAACCGAGGGATCGCCGATGGGCTTGTCCGCGATACTCAGCATCACCAGACGAACATCGCGGGCTGACGTGCAGTCCAGGCCTTGGACCGTTGCCATGTCGAGGATCTCAAGTTGGTCCAACTCCCTCCTGAGGACGTGCAGAATGCATGTACGAGGCAACAGGAGCGGCTCGATGATCACCAGAACCGGCAAATGAAGCGATTCATTGAGCCGTTTTGAAGTGTTGGTTATGTCGTGCATGATGTCCTCGAGATGAAAAGAACTTCCGCGATATTCCCATTCCGTATTGCGTCTCCCGTGCTGCTGCATTCATCCCGAATGCATCATCACGAGAGCGGCGCAGTGCCGCCGTTAGTGCCGCATCCACTGCGGGATCACTTGACACCTGGGTGGAAATTCTTTCCGCTCAAATCATTTGGGGCGTGTACCGCGCGGTGGCGCAGTCGACGCATCCCCTAATTGCAGATATTTCGATACGCCGTTGAGGCCGCCGACCCTGACTTGCCGTCGACGACATATGCTTCATCCTCCTTCACGAGATACAGAAACGGCCTCTCTCCAGCCTCGCCGCCTGACGCGCTTCTTCCTTTCACGCGCCCGCAAATCGTATCCACGCGGCGTCCAAGTATGTTCTTTCGCATTGCGCGCTTCACGTCGCTGAATTCGACCGTTTCCGGATCCCCCATCTGCGTCGCGATCGCAACCTTCGCCTTGTCCAGAGCAGGATCCGACATTTCCGCGGTCCGTTCGGGTGCCGGGACGCTGATCGTCGTCCGCGGGGACGCCGCTTTGGCAAGATCGGTCGATCCCCGTTTCTTCGGAGTTGATGTCTTGCCGGACCTTGCCGACGTTGCGGAATTCGATCTGACAACCGCAGGCTCTTGCGCCAACGCCGTCGGCATTGGCTGCGCGGGTTGGGCGACAGCGACCCTTTCGAAACAGGGGCGTGACGCGCACCCGAGGAAATACCCCCGGGAAGGCGCGAACCAGCCAAAGCCGACCAGGATTCCTGCCAGCACTCCGACAAAAAGCAGTCCCATCCGATTCCCCTCCTCGGGAGCTCGGCTCGCACTTCGTAACTAGGACTAATTCCGCGCTGGTGATCTATCTGTTGCGCAAAAGCATTAAGCGCCCATTAAGCGCGCGCCGTTGTCCGGCCCATGCCTGGATGGGCGGATGAGATCGGGCTTCAGAGCCGTGCCGAGATGACCGCAAAAGGCCAATCGTGAAAGCAATCATGGCCGATTTGGTCCGCTCTTGGACCGTTCTGCAACCTGCGAGTTCGTCCGAAGGTTTGCGCCACCCAACGCTGCCGATCGCCGATTGCCGACTTAGGGCCTTCAGGCAAGTTTCGGAGCACCGCACCAGTTTCGCACCAGAAACGGCGTGAACGAAGCGGAACGAGAGCACTTGGACTCGAACAAAGACGCAGGAAGATCGACGAAGCTGACCAATATTCCACCGCTCATAACGGTCTGGTTGCAGGTTCGAGTCCTGCCGGGCCCACCAGCCTTCGCTCGCTTCGCGAGCTTCGGCTAGGCAAGCCAGAGCCACAAATGGCAAGCGAAGCGGGCGAAGGCTGCCGCGCCGAAGCCCAACGGGCGAAGGCGGGCTGCAAAATCGATTACTTGAGCCGGTACCGAATTTTCCGGTGGACCAGCTGATTTTGTTGGAGCCAGACTTGCTCAAGATCGCGACACTACCGTTGCGCCACCCGCGGGCGCATCCAGCGGCGGATGTGTGGCACCGCTCCTGCCTCTCTCACTCCTGCCTTTCTAGCTCCTGCCTCTCTCATTTCAGGACTGAACATGCGCAAGCTTCTGGCGATTTTGGTGATCTCGTGCTGGGCCACTTTGGCTTGCGCACAAAAGGCCGACCTCATTGTCACGAACGCAAAGATCGTGACGCTGGACCCCGCATCGACGATCGCGCAGGCGCTCGCGGTCCGCGACGGCAAGATCGTTGCAGTTGGCGGCAACGATGCCATGGACGGCCTGATCGGGTCCGCGACGCGCCGCGTCGACGCCGGCGGACGCACCATCATTCCGGGATTGATCGATTCCCACATTCACGCCGTGCGCGCCGGCCTCACCTACGCAACCGAGGTCAACTGGATCGGCGCAAAGACGATTCCCGAGGCCATGGAACGCTTGCGCCAGGCGGCCAAAGCACGCCCGGCGTCGTGGATCATCGTGGCCGGTGGTTGGAGCGAATTGCAGTTTGCGGAGAAGCGGCGGCCGACGCTGGCCGAGGTGATGTCGGCCGTTCCCGACAATCCGGCTTACATCCAGCTGTTCTATTCGGCGGTGCTGATGACGCCGAAAGCGCAGCAAGCCCTCGGGATATCCGCGGATCAGTTGCCGGCCGGTATCACGTCCGAGCGCGCCGCACCGGGCGACGTCACGGGCTGGTTCAACGGCTCCATCGTCAGCATCTCCGCGCTGTTCGATCGCCTGCCGAGGCCGAATTTCGAAGAGAATGTCGCCGGAACCCGGCAGTTCTTCACGGAGCTCAATCGTCTTGGAATTACCGGGATCGTGGATCCCGGCGGCTTCAGCATCTATCCCAGCCACTACGCCGCCCTGCAAAAGCTCTGGCGTGAGAAATCACTTTCGGTGCGGGTCGCCTTCAGCCTGTTCGCCCAGAACGTCGGCGCGGAATTCGAGGAGTACAAGGCTCTCACGCCGTTCCTGCCGATGGGATTCGGCGACGACATGCTGCGGTTCAACGGTTTAGGCGAGCGGATCACCGGCGCCATGTACAACAACAACGCGCCCGACGCGGCCGCCAAGGACAAGTTCCGCGAGATCATTCGCTGGGCGGCCAAACAAGGGCTGACGGTCACCATCCACTGGCAGGAAGACAAATCCGTCCATCACCTCCTCGACCTCTATGACGAGGTCAACAAGGAGACGCCGCTCGCGCCGCTGCGCTGGTCCATCGCCCATCTCGACAACACCTCGCCCGAAACTCTGGCGCGGATGAAGGCGCTTGGTATCGGCTGGACCATGCAGGATGCGATGTACCTCGGAGGCGACCGTATGGTGGCGCAGGCCGGAGAAGCCGCGCGCAGCATGCCGCCCATCGTCACGGCGTTGCGCATCGGCGTCCATGTCGGAGCCGGCACGGATGCGCATCGGGTCGCATCGTACAATCCGTTCGTTGCGCTGCAATGGATGCTCGACGGCAAGACCGTCGGCGGACTGTCGACGCGCCGGGCGGACGAAACACCCAGCCGCGAAGATGCCTTGCGCCTCTACACCGTGGGAAGCGCGTGGTTCAGCTTCGACGAGACGCGGCGCGGCACGCTCGAAACCGGCAAGCTCGCCGACTTCGCCATTCTCGACCGTGATTTCATGTCCGTCCCCGTCGACCAAATTGGCGCCACGGCGTCTCTGCTGACGGTCGTGGGCGGCAAGGCCGTCTACGCCGCGGATGTTTTCGCAAACGCAAAATAGGAGCTGGAGGCCCGCGCGGAGAACGAGGGGCGAAGCGTGATGTCCGGCGCAGCCTGAACGAGGTGAGAGCGGGGACGGACGAACCGCTGCGCGCGAGCGAACCCGACCCATCGCCGGCCACCGCAAGAACCAAATCGCCGATCCGGCGTTATCCCCGCGCTATGGAGCCGTTTCGCGGAGGTCTAACGATGGAAGACCAGAATCGGACAACCTTAGTCTTGAGTGCTATCGCCCTCGCCGTCGCCATTGTGGTTGCATCTACGATCACGATGGAGCGCGTCAACATGCCTGCGGTCAGCAACGACGCAGCTCCCGGAACAATCGGACTCGCCAGGCCGCACCCGCCGCTGGACCGTGCGGCCGGTGAACCGCTACAGACGGCAGGCACGCCGTCTAACGCGAGAAATCGCGGGCGTCCCTGACCGAACGCCGGGATTACCGTGACATTGCACTCAATGATTCCAGCCGCTTCCGACAGGACTTAAGTGCACTGTCACCGGACTGCCTGTCCGTAGACCGAGCGAATGTCGAAGCCGGGATCGCCACGCCTGCAGAACTCCGGCGGCCTCGAACATCTCGATACTGCGATCGACGGGCCGGACTCCGACCAATCGGGTTTATCTTCAGATACTCACCGCGATCGGTGCTGAAAGCTGTGGTGTTGAGCAACGCCAGGCATTGCCCCATAAGCCCTGTTGGGCCCAAGCCAGGGAGCCGCGCCGCCAGGGGATTACGGTGACAGTGCACTCAATGACTCCGGCCGCTTCGCGGGTTCGAAGGCTCATGAATTAAATGCACTGTCACCGAAACCCTTGTTGTCACCGTCCCTCGTAAACGGGTGGACGCTTTTGTGCCTCGGCATCACGGCCTTCCTGGAAATCCCTGGTCGTGAGCAGCGCACGATATTGGTCGCCGAGCTTAGCGAGCGCCGTCTGAGAGTCTTCGAGCGCCATATGGGAGGAGGCCAGGGACGTCTTAATGCCGAGAGGGCCGCATGCGGCGATCTTGTTGGCGATCTCGACAGCCTTCGCGAGAGCCGCATCTCGGTTTGGGGCCACTTCCTGAACCGTTCCCATCCGGAGGGCTTCCTTCGCACCCCAATGATCGCCTGTTAGAATGAACCGCATGGCATTTCCCCATCCGGCTTCTCTGGGGAAACGAACCGTTGCGCCGCCTCCGGGAAAACGGCCGTGCGTGTTCTCATCCTGACCGAACTCCGTGTCTTCCGACGCTACGCGTATGTCCGCTACAAGGAAGAGCTCGTGCGCCATATTCCAGGTGTCGCCATGCACCGCGACAACCAGAGGCTTCGTGAGCGCTGGCTTGGTCCGCCCTAGAGGGTCGATGAAGCCGGGCCCATCCATCATCTTTTTTCCAGACTGAGCGAATGCCTTGTAGGCGTCGACATCGACACCTCTGGAGAAGCGGTCGCCATAGCCGAACAGAACCGCCGCACGGAGCGAGGGATCCCGATCGTACTCGTAGTATGCTCTCGCCAAGCTTTCTGTCGCATCCGGATCCAGCCGGTTGCCGATGTAGGGCCGATTGATGCCAATCAGTACAATTTGGCCTTTGCGCTCGATGGTGATCTTCGTCTGCTGATCGTACGGAATGTCCGCCATAAGCCTGGACTGCGCGGCTTCGTCGGTTTGTGATGTCATCGACTTGTCTCCCGATTTTTGGGCCTGCAACGCGACCGTCCCAAAAAGAACGGCCACTGCTGATGCGGATGATTTTTCTTAAGCGAGCATCTTGAATACCTCTCCGGAGATCGACCCCGACGAACCGAGAACCACAATGGCCGCCTTGATCGCGGCGGCCTCGAACATCTCGATATCGCGATCGACGGGCCGGAATCCGACCATTCGGGTTTATCTTCAGATACTCACCGCGATCGATGCTGAAAGCTGTGGTGTTGAGCAACGCCAGGCATTGCCCCATAAGCCCTGTTGGGCCCAAACCAGGGAGCCGCGCCGCCAGGGAGTTCGAGGCCCATTCTGCCTGCTGGCGTTAACTCGCAGTCGTTCAACACATCCCTGTCGGGATATTGCGCCTGAAACGAAGCGGGATTTTGAGTCGCCCACGTCGGGCACTGGGCACTTGCAGAGCTTATCGCGCCAATCGACATAATCGCTGCAATAATGGCAGTCCTGAATCCAATCATAGTCGTACTCCGAACGATTGTTGCTTTCGTGCGGAGCGTTCGCGCTGGCTAGAATCGGCTGCTCTGTTGAAAGCGTTTCCTTCGAACTTTTTGGACAAGGATTAGGTAGGTATGCGCTTGAGAAAAGACACGCAGTGGAAAATCACAGCTGCGCGAACGGCAAATCGGCACGCTCACCGTTGCGTGACCCGCACCCGCATCCACGCATGTCTGAAGTCGGGATTGCGGTGACGGTGCACTCAATGAACTCCGGCTTTCGCGGGTTCGAAGGCTCATGAATTAAATGCACTGTCACCGTAATAACCGTAATACTATCGCACCCCCGGCTCTCAACCCAGGATCGATCGGTACAAGTCCAAATATCGATCCGCCATGAGGTCTACCGTGAAGCGCGCGGATACTGCGGCGCGGCAAGCCGCGCGATCGATTTGGTCGATGCGAGCTATCGCATCGACCGCTGCGTCGAGACTGTCGACCAGAAACCCGGTCACGCCATCCTCGATCAGTTCGGGCATCGATCCCCGGTTGCAGGCAATGACCGGCGTTCCGCAAGCCAGCGCTTCCACCACCGACAGGCCGAACGGCTCATCGAAATTAATGAGGTGGAGTAGCGCGCGCGCGGATCCGAGCGTTGCCGCGCGCGCCGCTCCACCGACCGGGCCAAGATAGACCACAGACCGGTCGTCGAGTGCGGGGGCGACCTGCTCATTGTGGTAATCCTGGTTCTGGACGATGCCGGCCATGATCAATTTCCGTCCCGATCGATGTGCCGCCGTGATCGCTTCGGCAGGCCCCTTGTCCGGATGGATGCGGCCGAAGAAAAGCAGGTCTTCGCTGCCATGCGGATCGAATGGAAAGTCTGCCAGCGGGATACCGTGGTGGATCGTTGCAGCATAGCGCAGGTCCGGATGACGATCGGCCTGGCTGATGGCGACATAGTGGACGCGATCTTCGTATTGCTTGTAGGCAGGCAGAATGCGTTTCGACGAGAGGCCGTGGATTGTCGTCACCATCGGGGTCCCAACCAGCCGCGAGAAGGCGAGCGGGACGAAATCGGCCTGGTTGTGAATCAGGTCGAACTCTCCGGCCTGCTCGAAGACATGGGCGACGTGGAGCATCTCCCACACTTTCGCGTCGATCGCGGGATCTTCGGAATAGGGCGCCGGGCAGACCCCATCCAGACGGGCTGAAGTCCTGCTATCCAACGTGGCGAACAGGGTGACGTCGACGCCGCGCGCCACCAACGCCTCCGTCAGGAGACTCGTGACCTGCTCCCAGGGCCCGTAGTGGCGCGGCGGTGTACGCCAGGAGATCGGCGCCAGCATGGCAATGCGCAAACGACCATCCTTCCCTGCTCTGTGCTATCCGGCCTCGAGCACGACGCCTTCATTCGACCGTAGCAGGACAGCGCCGTCTTCGGCCAGCACCGCATCCTCGTGCGTGGACAGGAGCAGCCGGCTCCCGCGCGCCCAATCCGGCAATTGCAGAAGGTAGGGCCGTCCCCCGAGGTTCAGCGCCACCATCAGCCGCTCCGAATCGTGCCGACGCTCGTAGACCAGTATCTCGTCTTCGACATTCAACACAACAAAGTCGCCGATCGACAAAGCCGGACAATCGCGTCTGAGCGCAAGCAAGCGACGATAAAGTGTCAGGATGGATTGAGGATCTTCCGTCATCCGCGCCACGTTGCGCGTCCGCCAGTCGGCATGGAGCGGCAGCCACGGTTTGGCCGTGCTGAAACCCGCATTTTCGCTGCCATCCCACGGCATCGGCGTGCGCACGGGATCCCGGCCCAACGCCAACCCGGGCTCACGCAACTCGCGCGGGTCCCTCACTTGCGAGGATTCGATCATGACATCGCTCAAACCCAGTTCGTCGCCATAATAGACTGTGGGTGTGCCGCGCAGCGTCAGCAGCAAGACAGAAGCGACGCGGGCCTGAGCCTGACCCAGCCTGGTGGCGACGCGCGGCCGGTCGTGGTTGCCGAGCACCCAGTTTGGCCAGCCAGCGAACGGAAGTGCGGCCTCATAATTGGTGATTGCCGTCGCAAGGGTATGCGCGTCCCACGGCATATCGATGAGCTGGAAATTGAAGGGCAGATGCACGCCTGGGCGTTCCCGGCCGTAATAGTGCATTAGCCGATCCACCGGCAGGTAGATCTCGCCGATCAGAACCCGCTCGCCCAGTCCTTTTGCGCCGTAGCTGTCGGCGATTTCGCGCATCGCGGCAGCGATGCGGTGCACCTCGGGCTGGTCTGTCGAGTGGCGTTGCAGCAGGCGGTGCATTTCGCCCATGCCTAGCCGATATTCCGGGTTGGGTGGATTGTCCGGGAAGTCTGCCGCCTTCAGCATGTGCCACAGCACATCGATACGGAAGCCATCGACGCCGCGGTCGAACCAGAACCGCATCACATCGTACATCGCCGCCTGCACATCCGGATGACGCCAGTTGAGGTCCGGCTGCTCCTTCAGAAAGGCGTGGTAGTAGTATTGCCCGGTGATCTCGTCCCATTGCCAGGCTGAGCCGCCGAAATCGCTGATCCAGTTGTTGGGMGGTCCGCCGTCTGCGGCGGAATCGCGCCAGATGTACCAGTCTCTTTTCTCATTTTCCCGGGCAGCGCGGCTCTCGACGAACCATGGATGCTGGTCGGAGGTGTGGTTGGGCACGAAGTCGAGCAGGACCTTGAGCCCCCGCCGATGCGCTTGCATCAGCAGGTCGTCAAAATCCGCCAAATTGCCGAAGCATGGATCTATGTCGCAATAGCCGGCAACGTCATAGCCGAAATCGACCATCGGCGACGGATAAATCGGCGAGATCCAGATCGCTTCGACCCCAAGGCCGACAAGATAGTCGAGCCGCTGCTCGATCCCCTTGAGGTCGCCGATACCGTCGCCGTTGCTGTCCTGAAAGGAGCGCGGGTAGATCTGATAGATCACGCATGTCTGCCACCAGAGCGCGGTCATGCAAACCGAGCCCTCAAACCGAGCCCTTGAAACCGAGCCCTTGGCGTGTGCGCCGATTGCCGTTTACTGATCACACGGTGTCGTCAAAACTAGTCCATCCTTCTTCGAGACAGAGGATTGCACAGCGAGCCATGGCAAGCCACTCTGTTCCTGCCGCGATCGAAAGTCGACGGATTTTTGCTACGTCGCGCGCTGGGCCACGCCGGCGAAGTGCTTCTCGACGATATATCTCGAATGGACGACGATCGGCTCGACCAGCTCGAAGTCGGTCGCGCCGCCGACGTAGAACGTGCTGTCGCCGCCCTGCATGCGGGCGAGGTCGGCATAGATGCCGGCCTTGATCTGCTCCGGCGTGAAGTGCTGGAAGTAGGTGAACTCGTCGAACGTGTGCCAGCGCGGCTGGCTGGTGTCGATCGTGCCGCCGAGGAGTTTGGTCAGGCGCTTGACCTCCGCGATGACCTGGTCGTCGGTCTGGTTCTCGGTGGGCCGCGTGTAGAACTGCGTGAACATGTTGCCGCTGTCCTGAAACTGCCGCGCAACCGCCCACGGCGTGCCCGGTTCGGTCAGCGGCAGCACCGGCGCGACGGGCGCCGCCATCTTCATGTCGATCCAGAACGTCGTCATGCAATACGGATTGATCCGGATCTCGCGGTTCAGCTTCTGCTYCGCGGCGTTCGGAACGAGGCCGAGCCGTACGAACACGTCCGCCGTCAGCGGACAGGCGAGCACCAGATAATCATAGCGCTTGGTGTCCTTGACGATCTTGAGGGTGTTCAGATCCTGCTCGGGGTACTCCATGTCGATCTGGACACCGTCCGCCGAACGCTCGATCCTGGTGATGTTGACGTTGAGCCGGACGTCGACCCGCCACGACACCCGTTCCCACAGCCGCTGGAATCCGTCGGTGAAGCGTCGCGGCCAGGTCCCGATGATCCAGTTGACCGGGCCGTGACCGAACACCATCGGAAAGAACGTCCGGACGGACATGTAGCGCAGCGCGTACGGCGCCGCGATGTCGTCGAGCTGGCCGTAGCCCATGATCGTGATCGGAAACTGGAACAGTGTCGCCAGCGGCGTCAGCTGCTGTTTTGCGAGCCAGGTCTTGAAGTCGACGCAGAGCTCCGGGCGCTCGTGGATCGTCTCGAGGTAGTCCGGCGCGTCGATGACGCCGCTCAGCTGCCAGCGGATGTAAAGGTATCGAAAAGCCGCCCAGAGAAAGGTCCACCACGGGATCTTCGACTTGGTGTAGGGATCGTAGAGCACGGCCTCGATCAGCGATCGGTACTTGAAGCTGCTCCAGTCCGGCGCGATGTCGATCGAGGTATAGGGCTTCTCGGCATAGGTGGTCGCGCCGACCTCGTCTGCGATCTTCAGCGTTTCCTGGTAGGCCCAGGTGAGGTAGTTGGCGCCGAGGTCGTAGCTCATGCCGTCGACGGTGAGACTTTTGCAGAGCCCGCCGATCTGGCCGAGCTTCTCGAGCACCGTGACGTTGTGAAAGCCGTGCTTGGACAGGAACCATGCGGTCGACAGGCCCGCCGGGCCTGCGCCGATGATGGCGATACTCGCGTTGCAGTCGACTGCGTCGATGCGTGTCATCGGATCCCCGGGGTGAGGCGCGGATGTGTCGGGCCGATCCCGGGACGACGACGCCGCGATGCGGCGAGATCGTTCAACTCCAGATCGCCCCTGAGCCAACACGCATACTGCTGGTTTTCCGGCAATCATGCAAGTCGTGGTTGTAACATATGGCATAATTCCGCGCCCGGTGTGTCCTCCGGCCAGCGGGGCGCGTTACACGAAAGATGCGCCGACAATCCCGCAAAGTGAAACGGTGACGCACCGTTGCCGGCCGCGCATCCCATGGCCGTCTCGCGGCGGGGCCTGTAGCTCAATGGTTAGAGCCGGCCGCTCATAACGGTCTGGTTGCAGGTTCGAGTCCTGCCGGGCCCACCAGCACAATCACTTGACCGGATCGCAATGCTCGATCAGCAATTCCGTGAGGACTCGGATCTTGCGCGCGGGATGCTGGCCTGGCGGGCGGATGACATAGGCACCCGCCGGAGGTGGTGGATGACGGGTCATGACTGAAACAAGCGCCCCCGATACCAACAATTCATTGGTGAGGAAATCGGGGAGGTAGGCAATCCCGAGTCCTGCAGTTGCGGCGGCCACCAGAGCTGTGCCGTTGTCGGCCTTGAAGCGCCCCTGTGGACGAACCGTGATGATCTTGTCGCCGTCCATGAGCTGCCAGGCTTCGGTGCCCTGCATGAGAGCTTGATGGGCGATGAGTTCCTCTGGTGTCTCAGGCGATCCGTGCTCTTTGATGTAGCCAGGACTCGCAACGAACTTGCCGTAGATCGGTCCGACGCGCTTGGCGATCAAATTTGAGTCTTGAAGATAGCCAATCCGAATCGCGCAATCATAACCTTCTGCGATGAGATCAACGAATTGGTCACTGTAGCAGCTGTGGATTTGGAGCTGGGGGTGTCGTCGCGCCATTTCCGCCATCACGGGAGCGAAATAGTTCGAGCCGAAGGACAGCGGCACGGCAACTCGCAAGCGTCCACGAAGCTCGCCGGCAGGCAGGATCGTCTCCTTGGCCACGTCGATCTCGGTGCAGGCCCTCGCAGCATAGTCTCTGAACGTCGCACCAGCTTCCGTTAGAGCGGCGCCGCGGGTGGTTCGTGCAAGGAGCTGGACACCAAGTTCCGATTCAAGCCGCAAGAGCCGTCGACTGACGATTGACTTGGAGACCCCGAGCCGGAGCGCAGCAGGCGAAACTCCGCCAGCATCGGCAACTTCCACGAATGTCCGTAGCTCTTCGATGTCCACTTTGGCGTACCTCATTTCGCGACACAGCTTGCCACGAAACGGTACTACCGCATCGAACGCGGGAACGGCAATAAGCCCTGCAGGTGACGCCGCCTCTGGCGAGCGTCTCCCCAAAACCGATGCCGCATTCAACGGCAACAAAGGATGCCATGATGAAACTTCGTAACGGCCTTGCTTCGCTTCTTCGTCCCGAAGACTCGGTGCTCGTTCTGATCGACCACCAGCCCTACCAGCTTGCGAACGTGAACAGCCATGAACCGCAGATGGTGATCAACAACACGGCAGCTCTCGCGAAGGCCGCAAAGGCCTTCGGTGTCCCCACGATCCTCACGAGCGTGATTGCCGAACGGGGTGGCCTCCTCTTCCCCCAGATCACCGAAGTGTTCCCGGGACAGGAGGTGATCGACCGGACGTTCATCAACACCTGGCAGGATAAGAAGGTGGTGGACGCGGTCAAGGCCACGGGCCGCAAGCAGCTGATCATCGCTGGTCTGTGGACCGAGATATGCGTCGCGATGCCGACGATCCAGGCCCTCGGCGAAGGCTGGGACGTCACTGTGGTCACAGATGCGTCCGGTGCCGTTTCGGTCGAGGCCCACGAGGTCGCCATCCAGCGCATGATTACCGCCGGCGCCAACATGATGACTTGGTTGGCAGTGGCGGCCGAATGGCAGCGCGACTGGGCCAGGGCCGACCAGGCCGTCAAGCTGACGGAGGTGATCCTGCAGCATGCCGGCGGGAGTGGCATCGCGTTCCTGTGGGAGCAGCAGCTGCTCAACACACCGGTCCCGAAAAGCGCGGGCTGAGCTGAACTGGGTGATGAGGATCCTCGAACCGTTGCAGAGCCTCGTCACCCTCACCGCCTATCGATGTATGACCCAACTAAACTGGATGAAACACGAGTTGGGGTGCGAGAACGACGGATGCGGCAACTGAGACAATGGTTCGATGTAATTCCGCAATGATCGACCGACTGACTTACCCCGGTGTCATGCCAGTCCCGCCGCATACCGGCCGCGGGACTAATGCACGGGCAGAAATTTCCAGCTCTACGACACCCTCTTTATTCCGGGCGGCTGCCAGGTTCCTTCGCCCGCGGGCAGGATCGAAGGTGGCTCTGTCTTCGGCCAGTAGAGCCGCATCACCAGATAAATCGGGCCGTCTGGAGCCGGCAGCCAATTGGCTTCCTTGTCGGCGCCGGGCGATTTATTCTGGACGTAAAGTGTCAGCGATCCATCGGTGTTGGTCTTCATGTTGGGCAGCATCGGTGAATTGACCAGATACCGGTTGATCGGGTTCTCGATGAGAAGCTGCGTTTTCCCGTCGTACATTGTGATGGACCAGAAGGCATTCACCGGCGGCTGCTGACCTGGAGCGAATGTCAGCGTGTAGGCGTGCTTGCTGCCATCGAGTGTCTGGCCATCGCTGTCGGTGCGCGTGAGGGGGTACACCGCCTCCACGGCATCGTTGCCGTAGATGCCGGCCTTGGCGGCGACGGCGCGCTTCAGCCAGTCGCCATTGTAATGCGCGCTATCGCCCGGCAACGAACCGACCCGCCAGCCGTTGACATCCTTGCCGACCGTCGCGACCGCCTCATCGATCTTCCGCTCCCCTTCCTTCATTCCCAGGCCGATTTCGAGCTTCTGCTCCAGCGGCAGGTCTCTGAAGTTGAAGGTCTTGCCGGGTCCAACGCCGATGGTGGCAAGCTTTGCGCGTATGTCCTTCTCGTTCTCCTGGGCGGGCGCGAACTGCAGGGCGAAATCGAGGAATTCGAAGAAATTGGTCTTCACGAGTTCCTTGTCGATCTTTGGAAAGTCGACGGTCGCCGCGGCCGTCGTGACCGGTTGTTTCAGATAGGCAGAAAGCGTCTGTACCTTGTACCCGTCCTGCACCTTCTTGACGTTGTCGAGGTCGTCGGCGTTGAAGAGCTGGGTGCGATAGCCGGCAACTGAAAACTGCGTGCTTGACCGGAACACCTTCTTTATTCCAGGCGGCGGCGCACCCTTCCAGTCCGGCCCCACCACCATGTAATCGCCGGCCTCGCTTCCCGTGGCACGATTGCCGATGTAGCCGTAGTTGTAGGTATTGCCGTCGCAGAGCATCACCGAATAGTAGCGCTTGGGGTCCACTGCCGGGACGGAAAGAACGATCGGCTCCGCCCGCAGGTCCATCCACACGAATGAATAGGGCGTGTCGCTGTTCGGCGTGACGATGGCGGTGTCCTTGTAGGTGAACACGTTGGGCTCGTTCTTGATCTGATTGAACGGCGCCTTGAACTGCCCCGAGTTGCGATCCACGGCGTATTCATACATGACGGCATAGTTCATCACGATCGGCAGGCCGTAGATGAAGCCTGCCTCGGCAATGTCTTTTGCCTTCAGGAAGCCCGGTCGGTCGGCGCTGGCCTGGGCAAACGCCGGCACGGTCCTCGTCGCCGCAAGAATGACTGTCGTCATCGCAGCAGTGCGAAGCAGTTCACGTTTGGTCAACATGTGAATCTCCTCAAGATCAACTCGCTTCGGCCTCGAACGATCGGTCTTCCGGGGATGTCTGTGCTTGTGCGGTCGAACGCCGGCGCCGAAGCGCCGGCGCTCACATCAACCTTATTGGGCCAAGCCCACCGTGCCCGCCTGCGTCTTCACGACCGGCGGCGGATTCCATTTTCCGGTCAGCGCATCGGACTTCGGGCTGTAGAGCCGCATGGTCAGATTGAAGGCTCCCTTCGGCGCCGGAAGCCAGTTGGCCTCCTTGTCCTTGCCCGGACTATCGTTCTGGAAGAATATATCGAGCGACCCGTCTGCGTTGTACTTGAACGGCATCCAGCTGCTCACCGCAAAACGGTTGAGCACATTGCCGACCTGGAAACCTTCGGGGTCGTATAGCGTGATCGACCAGAAGGCATTGACCGGCGGGGCGGCGTCCTTCTCAAACGTAATTGTGTACTTGTTGGCTCCGTCCAGCGGCTTGCCGGTCTCGTCGCCGAGATTGAGCGGATAGATCGCATCCTCGGGCAGGTTCGCGCCCAGCCCAAGCTGGGCGACGATGGCTCGCTTCAAATAGTAGTTGCCGTAGACACCCATCGTATCGGTGTTCATCGACCAGCCGTTCGCGACCCGCGCCAGTGTCGGCACTTTCCATGCCATCAGCTTCTGGCCATCCTGCGGTGCGGTCTCCAGCGCCCGTTGCAACACCGGATCGAGCTTGCCGATATCAAAACTCTTGCCGGACTCGATGCCGATCTTCTTCATCTGCGCGATGATCGGCTCATCGGTCACGTGCGGCGGGTGAAGCTTGAGCAGCTCCGCGGCGTTGGCGAAGTACACGCCCGCCGACATGGTGTCGACCTGGACCTTCGGTGGCGTCTTCATGTCGACGCTTGGGTCCGGCTTGAATTCGACCGGCTTGGGTGTCTTGCCGTACTCGGACAGCAACGCGACCTTGTAACCGGCCTGAATCTTATGGACGGCATCGTAATCCGGCGGGCCATCCGTCTTGGTGCGGCCGATCACCCAGACATAGGGCGTCGGCGCTTCGATGCGCTTGGTGTCGCTCGGAAGCTTGAATTCTTCCGCGAACTTGTCGCGCAGATCGGGCCGCCAGCCCGGAGGTGTGATCAGGAACGTGCCGGCCTTGGTGCCCGTCGTTCGCCAGCCGGGCGATGCGAAGACGTCGGTCCACATGTYGAGCATCGGCAGCAGATAGTAGCGCCCACTTGTATCTGGTGCGGAGATGACGATGGGCTCCTTGGTCATGTCCAGCCAGGAGACGGAATACAGCGTATCGAAGTTCGGCCGCACCACCCCCTTGAAATTGGCCGGGGGGTATTCCGGCACGTTGACAAAGGTATTCATCGGGCCTCTGAAATCGGTCGTGCCGTTGGTGAATTGCTTTCTCGAGATGTCCATCGACATCAGCGAGTAAAGGTAGACATAGGCATCCACCGCGATGGCATGCGCCTCTTGTTCGGTGATGGCCGGTGCAGCGCCCTGCGCCCGCGCGGCAGGCGCCGCCGCCGCGCCGAGGCAAAGAGAAATTGCCAGCGCCAGAATTCCTCGAAACATGTCGAATCCTCCTCTCTTGATTTGGCGATCTCTGATGTGCGACTTCGTTCAATTCACCTTGCCTCCCGCCGGAATGATCGCGTTCGCGGGTCTGAACATCGAAGGTCTCGGCGTATTGCCTTGCAGCGTGGCGCGACGGGAATTCGACATGTTTGCCTCCTCCTGTTTGGGAGGTTCGGCAGGCTTCCCGCTGATTTTGTCTGCACGCAGCCGATCGGCGGCCGGCGAGACATCGAACGTCGGCGCCGAAGCTCCGGCGCTTCACCCTTCATGAGCCGACAGTGCGGCAAGGCGGAAAGACAGAATCGGTCTTGGGACCCGCAGGAGCATGTCGAACACCCCTTTCTCACCTTCGTTATGATGCGTGGGATCTTCATCCCACAGGCCGCTGCGCTTCTGCGCGAGAAGGACATGCAATATCATCTGCCGAAAACGCTGCATGGCGTCCGCAGAGATCGAAACGGGTACGCTGATCTTGCCGGTGATAAGGTGCTTGTCGCTAAACGTGGGTGCGAAAGAATACTTCGTCAGCCTCCGCGATCATGACGCTAGCACGGCACGCCAACTCCGGCCAGATCTTGTTCCATATCGCACCGGCGCTGCTGCAAGTCGTTCGAAGATTGCACTCGTGCGACTTCGCCAATGTTACGGGAAATCTTTGATTCTCCGACGACTTTTGCTTTCGCGGTATTTTCCGCGATCTTTATTTGTCATAGGCCGGCGCAGTGACTGGCTGCGCGATTTGGTCGCACCGTTCAGCCGCGATTCCAGGGGGCCGACGTTCGCAAAGTCACTCGCGCCGAGACCGGCCGCGAGCTGCGGCCATCCGACCACGAGCTGCGTGCTTGCCTTATTTCGCAGCTGCGCGAATGAGCCGATGACGAGACTTTGGTTCGGAGATGCTACGCGTCATTTGCTTGTCCTCCCCGCCAGCAAATGACAGTGTATCAACCAGCGATCGAATATCTCGCTCTACGGTACTGCGCCCTCAGATTTGGCTTTCGATGTTGCTCTGAAKGCACTCAAGCTCGCCGCTTATTGCGAGGACAGGTAGAAATACCGACAGCACGGTTGGCCGGAAGAAGGCCTGTGGCGTTCGAGAGGGAGGGATACATGTCGAAGTTCGTTGGTCTCGCCTTGGCTCTGGCCGTCGGCAGTTCAGGAAGCAGCCTCATGGGATCTCCCGCACGCGCGATCGAGGAGACGCCGCAGGTCGTGCTGGCTGCCCAGATACGCATCCAAGGCTATGATTGCGGCAAGCCGCTCAGTGCAGTGAAGGACGCGACGCGATCGAAGCCCGACCACGAAGTCTGGGTTCTCAAATGCAGCAACGCGACCTACAGAGTAAGCCGCGTCCCCGATATGGCAGCGAAGGTGGAGAAGCTCCGATAGCGTTTCCAACTTCGCTCGTGAACGACATGCTACTTGAGAAGATCATTTTCCGTTCCTCGCCCGATAGCGTCGGCGACGGGCCCCGCTGCAAGGAATGCAGACCGCACCAGTTTCGCACCAGAAACAACCTCAACAGCAAAATAGCGCGGCGCTTTGAAGGGAGAGACTGGCCGGTGGCAATGTAGCGCTCGATCGACATCGCTTGAACCCGACACTAGTCTCTACCTCTCCCGCAAGCTCTCATGCCGGTAGCGCAGCAGCGGCGACATCACATATTCGATCAGCCGGCGGGTGCCGGTCTTGATCTCGACCGTCACCGCCATGCCCGGCGCCAGCGCCACGGTCCGTCCGTCGATGTCCATTTCGGTGCGGTCCAGCGCGATCCGCGCGGAATACAACAGTTCCTGCCCGGCAGGCTCGCTCGATTCGGACAAGGCGCCGCCGGCCTTGCCGCGCGACGACGGATCGGGCGGCTTGTCCCTGATGATGGCATCGCGTGAGACACCGACCACCTTGCCATCGATCAGGCCGTAACGGGTGAAATTGAAGGTGTCGATCTTGACCTCGGCCGCCTGCCCTTCGCGCACGAAGCCGACGTCGCGGTTGGAAATCATCGCCTCGGCTTCCAGCTTGCTGTCGATCGGCACCACCAGCATCAATTGTTGCGCCGGCGTCACCACGCCGCCGACGGTGTGCACCGCCAGTTGCTGAACGGTGCCCTCGATCGGCGCGCGCAGCACCTGCTCGCTGGCCTTGCGCTCGGCCTTGATCAGGTCCTGGCTGAGTTCATCGACCTTCTTGCCGGCATCCGACAGATCGTTGAGGACCTGGCGCTCATAGCCGGCCTTGGCCTGCTCGAGCTGCTGCTCGAGCGCCTGGCGGGCCGAGGCGATCTCCATCAGCTTGCGCTGCTGTACGAGCCGTTCATTCTGCTGGTCGACCAGGCGGGTCTGGGCGTCCAGGTAAGCGATGTGGTTGCCATACTGGATCTCCATCGCCTTGCGCCGGATCGACGCGCTTTCTTCCACCAGCGGCATCGACGCGTCGATCTTGGCGATGGTCGCGGTGACTGACTGGGCCTCCGCCAGTTTCTGTTCGATCTGCCGATTCACCGAGGCCAGTTTTGCAAGTTGCTCGGCGGCCTGCGCCTTCATCGCCGAACGGGTTCTGGCCAGATCTGCATCCGAAGCACCGGCAGGCGCCACCACATCCGACGGGATCACCCCTGAATTGAAATTGCCGTGCAGCGCCTGGAGCCTGGCGACGTCGAGCTGGCTCGCCAACAGATCCTGCGCGACATGCCGGCGCTCGGCCTGAGTGACGGTGCGGTCGAGCTCGATCAGCACCTGCCCCGCCGTGACATGGTCGCCATCGCGGACATGGATCGCCGAGACGATGCCGGTCTCCAGCGGTTGGATGGTCTTGGTCCGCCCGGTCGGAACGATCTTGCCCGAGGCGGTGGCGATGATATCGACATGGCCAAAGATTGCCCAGGTCAGGGCCAGCGCGAAGAACAGGATGATGGTCAGGCCGATGGCGCGGCCAGCCGGCGATGCCGGGGTTTCGAGGATTTCCAGCGCCGCCGGCAGGAACTGGCGCGCGGTGTCGTCGCGCTTCCATCGCCGCTTCGCGGCCTCGGCCGCGCTGGTCCTCACCGCCTCCGGTTTCGCCACGGCTTCGGTCGACGGCGCCTCAGTTGACGACATGGAGCCCCGCCTGCAACTGGTGAAGCGCGGCATAGCGGCCGGCGCGCTGCATCAACTCGTCGTGGCTGCCATCCTCGACCAGCCGCCCGGCTTCGATGGTGACGATGCGATCGGCATGACGCACCGCCGACAGCCGGTGGGCGATGATCAGCACGGTGCGGCCGGCGGCGATCCTCTGCATGTTGCGCTGGATGATGTTCTCGCTCTCGTAGTCCAGCGCGCTGGTCGCCTCGTCGAAGATCAGGATGCGGGGATTGGTCACCAGCGCCCGCGCGATAGCGATCCGCTGGCGCTGCCCGCCCGACAGGCTGGCGCCGCGTTCACCGACCACGGTGTTATAGCCGTCGGGCAATTGCAGGATGAATTCATGGGCGCCGGCCAGTTCCGCGGCGGCGATCACGCGCTCCATGCCCATACCGGGATCGGCCAGCGCGATGTTGTCGCGGATCGAGCGATTGAACAGCACGTTCTCCTGCAGCACCGATCCGGTCTGGCGACGCAGCCAGGCGACATCCGCCACCGTGAGATCGACGCCGTCGATCAGGATCCGACCGCTCTCCGGCACATAGAGCCGCTGCACCAGCTTTGTCAGGGTCGACTTGCCGGACCCCGACGGCCCGACGATGCCGATCACCTGGCCTGCGGAAATCTTCAGTGAGATATCCTGCAACGCGGTCGGGCCGTCGATGCGGTAGCGAAAGGTAACGTGGTCGAAAGTGATATCGCCCTTGATCTGCGGAAGTGCTGCGCGCGAGGCATCGAACGCCGGTTCCGGCACGGTGTTGAGGATATCGCCGAGCCGCGCAATCGAGACCCGCGCCTGATGGAAATCCTGCCACAGCTGCGCCAGCCGAAGCACCGGCTGGGCCACCCGGCCAGCCAGCATGTTGAAGGCGATCAATTCGCCGACGGTGAGATCTCCCGCGATCACCAGATGGGCGCCGAAATACAGCGTCAGCGCGGTGACGATCTTGCTGATGAACTGCACCGCCTGGCTGGTCCAGTTGCCGAGCGACAGCACGTCGAAGCTGGAGCCGACATAGCCCGCCAGTTGCTCTTCCCAGCGCCGTTGCATCTGCGGCTCAATCGCCATCGCTTTGAGCGTCTGGATCGCGCTGACGCTCTCGACCAGGAACGATTGGTTCTCGGCACCGCGGTCGAACTTTTTTTCCAGCCGGCGGCGAAACACCGGCGTCACGCCGGCCGACAGCGCGATGTAGAACGGAAACGAGCCGACCACGATCCAGGACAGCAGCGGTGAGTAGTAGAACATCACCGCCAGGAACACGAAGGTGAAGCCGAGATCGATCACCAGCGTCAGCGCCGACGAGGTGAGGAAATTGCGGATGTTCTCCAGCTCGCGCACCCTGGCCACCGAATCCCCGGCCCGCCGGGCTTCGAAATAGGCGATCGGCAGCGCCACCAGATGCTTGAACAGCCGCGCGCCGAGTTCGACGTCGATCCGGTTGGTGGTGTGCGCAAACACGTAGGTGCGCAGCGCGCCGAGCACAGTCTCGAAGATCGTCACGGCGATCAGGCCGACCACCAGCACGTCGAGCGTGGTGTAGCCGCGATGGGTCAAAACCTTGTCGGTGACAACCTGGAAGAACAGCGGCGTCGCCAGCGCAAACAGCTGCAGGAAGAACGACGCGATCAGGACTTCGCCGAGCAGCCGGCGGTATTTGTGCATCGCCTGCAAGAACCAGGTGACGTCGAAGCGCCGCGCGACGTCGGTCAACGACGCCCGCCGCGCCATCAGCACCACGCGACCGGTCCAGTCGTATTCGAACTCGGCGCGTTTGAGGATGCGCGGACGACCTTCGGACGGCACCTGGACCAGCGCGTCCTCCGCGGTCACCTTGCCGACGATGACGAAGCTGTTGTCCCTGAGCTCCACGATGCCGGGCAACGGCAACCTGGCGAGACCTTCCCAATTCTCGGTGACCACCCGCGCCCGAAGCTTCAGATCTTTTGCGCAGCGCAGCATCTCCGTGACGCCAATCGTGGCGCCGGAAAACTGGTGGGCGATCTGAGCGGGGTCGACCGCAATTTGATGGAATCGCAGCAGAAGCGCCAGGCATTCCAGGCCTGCATCCCGCTGTTGGCCGCTCGACATTCACTCTACCCCAAGCTGTCCGGGACTCTATGGCAAATCGTGGCCCAAGGCAAAAGCGATTCCTGGATCGCCGGGGCTGGCGTTCTCATCGACATCCTCGTCACTCGCCGGGCTCCAGCGAGCGAGGAATCGCGAAACTGCAATGCAGAAAATCACGACATGAGATGCTGCTCAACACGCTCGTCAAGAATGCCATGCCGTCGCGATCGCGTTTTGCAGGCTCGCATCGTTTGGAGCGGCGGTGTTGCCCGGCGAGGTCGGATCAAAGCCCGGGTTGCTCGCCGAATAGGACGCCATCGCCTGCACCAATTGCGACACCTGGCTATCGATGTTGAGGCCCGCGGCCGTGATTTCCTGGAACTGGTTGGCGCTGTTCGAGAACCAGCCCGTTGCGGTCACGCTTGTGCTGGTTCCCAGGATGTCGATTTTCAGGTCGTTGCCCGACTGGAGGAACCACAGGTTCTGGTCGGTAATGCCTCCGGTGAAATCGAGATCGTTGGTCTTGCCCGCCTGGGCTGCGATCGTGATCTGACCGCTGCCCGTGGTCGCGAGGTAGGTGTTGTTGGTGTTGCCGTAGCTGTCGGTCACGCTCGCAAGGATCGCATTGTTGGCTTGGTTCGGCAGTTTCACCGACGTCGAGAAGGTGCCGTTGGACTGCACGACCGCCGTGCCCAGCGCGTTGCCATTGTCCGTCAAGGTCACGATCTGTCCGACCACCGCCGCCGTGCCGCCCGTGGCAATGGTGCCGGAAACGGTCTGCACCCCGGTGTTGCTCGGCACCGGCGCACTGGTGATGGCCAGGCTCGGAGCGATGGTGTCGAGTGTATCGACCACGGCCGTACTGCTGCCGGTCAGGCCAAGACTGTCCGTCACGCTCGCAACGAGCACATTGGCGCCCTGGTTCGGCAGCGTGACCGACAGCGAGAAGCTGCCGTTCGCCTGCACCGTCGCAGTCCCCAGCACCGTGCCGTTGTCGGTGAGCGTCACGGTCCGGCCGGCGACCGTTGCATCGAGCGAGATGACCGTCCCGGTGATGGTCTGGGTTGCTGTTTTGCCCGCTACGACGGCGCTGGTGATGGTCACGGTCGGCGGTACGGGCGGCGATGAATTGATCACCGTCGTGGTCGTATCGACGGTCGAGATCGGCACTGCGGGGGTTGCCACAAGCTCGAACACTACGCCATTGCTGTTGGCGCCGCCGGCGTAGGTCGTACCGAACAGGCTGCCAGCTGAATCAACGTACAGGCTTGATGCAGGATTGCTTCCATTGGAGTTGGTGAACGAACTGAGCACGGTCAGCGTGCTGCTGTATCCGCTCCCACTCTTGGCAATCTCGAACAGCGTGCCATAACCGTTTGCCCCGCCGTTAGTTGCCGTTCCAAAGATATTGCCGGCAGCGTCCATGACCAGACCGTTCGTCGGATTTGCACCATTCGAACTGTTGAAACTGGCCAGCGTGATCGGCGTGGTGCTGTAGCTGCCACCGGTCTTGACGATTTCGAACACCGTACCGTATCCGTTGGCCCCGCCACCATAGGTCGTTCCAAAGAGATCGCCGGCCGCATCCATGATCAGGCCGCTGTAGGGATTTTGGCCATCACTTCCGGTGAATGAGGTGAGTACTGTCGGTGTGCTGCTGTAAACGCTGCCACTCTTGACGATTTCAAAAACAACGCCCTTGCTGTTTGCTCCGCCGGTTTCTGTCGTACCAAACAAATTGCCCGCAGCATCCATAATCAAGCCGTTGTAGGGCAACCAGCCATTGGTGATATTGAAGGACGCCAATGATATCGGCGTGCCGCTGTAGCTGCTACCGCTTTTGACGATCTCGAACACATTACCCTGGCCACTGGCTCCGCCGGTGCCCGTCGTCCCGAATAGATTGCCCGCAGCATCCATGATTAGGCTGCCCCGCGGACCGGCGCCGTTGGTGCCGTTGAACGTAGCCACGGTCGTCGCCGTGTTGTAGGTACTGCCGTTCTTGACGAGTTCATAGACGATGCCGTTGCCGCTCGCGCCGCCTTGGACCGTCGTTCCAAAGAGATTTCCAGCCGCATSCATGATCAGACCACCATCGGCGTAAGATCCGAAGGCGTTGCTGAGCGAGGTCAACACGGTTGGCGTCGTGCTGTAAGTGCTACCGGTTTTGGCGAGTTCGAAAACCTCGCCGACGCCGTTCGCTCCACCATTCGTTGTCGTTCCAAACAGATTGCCCGAAGCGTCCATGATCAGACCAGCTTGGGAGTGATATCCGTTCGCGTTGTTGAACGATGCCAGCACCGTCGGCGCGCCGGCATAGGTCAGCGGAGTTCCATAGGCGTTGCTGGCATCCGACAGCGTGAACGTCGTGGTGGCGCTCGTGTTGGGCTGGCCGGCGAGCGGCGTGAAGACGAGCGCATTCAGCGCGCTGGTGATCGCCGCGGCCGTTCCCGACAAGGTATAGGTGCTGCCCGAGCCGCTCAGGCCCGTGCCCGACAACGTGCCGCCCGCGCCGCTCAGCGTGATGGTCAGCGTATCGGTCGCACCGAGGTTCAAGTCGCCGATGGTCACTCCGGCGAACGGGTTGACCGGCGCCTGCGACGTGGTCGTCGAGCCGTGTGCGCCCGTGATGGTCGGCGCAACGCTGCCGAGCGTGTCCACCATCGCCGCACTTGTTCCGATGTTACCGAAGCTGTCCGTCACCGTCGCGACGATCGCGTTTGCGCCCGCATTCGGCAGCGTCACGGCAACGCTGAAAGTCCCGTTCGACTGGACCGTCGCCGTCCCCAGCATCACCCCGTTGTCCGTCAGGGTCACGGTCTGGCCGGCCACCGTCGCCGCGCCACCGGAGGTCACGGTGCCCGTGATCGTCTGTGACGCATTCTTGCTCGCCTCCGCTCCGCTGAGAGTCACCGTGGGCGCGACGCTATCGAGCGTGTCGACCAAGGGGGCACTGCTGCCGGTGTTGCCGAAATTGTCGGTCACGATCGCGACGATCGCGTTGGCGCCCTGGTTCGGCAGCGTGACCGACGCCGAGAAGGTCCCGTTCGACTGAACGGTTGCCGTCCCCACGACCGTGCCGTTGCTCGTCAAGGTCACGGTTTGGCCGACCGCGGTCGCCGTACCGCTCGCGGCAACCGTGCCCGTGATCGTCTGCGCCGCGACGTTGCTCGCTTCCGCCGCGCTGGTAATGGTCACCGTCGGGGCCGTGTTGTTCAGCGTGAACACGACCGTCGCGCTGGAGCCGGTCAAGCCGGCGCCGTCCGTCACGCTTGCCATGATCGAGTTGGCGCCCTGGTTCGGCAGCGTCACGGTCGCGCTGAAGCTCCCGTTCGCTTGAACCGTCGCCGTGGCCAGTGTCACGCCGTTATCCGTCAAGGTCACGGTCTGACCCGCGACGACAGCGTCGGAGCTTACCGTGCCGGTAATCGTCTGGCTTGCGAGGTTGCCGGCCTGGCCCGGACTCGTGATCACGACGGTCGGGGGGACCGGAGGCGTCGAGCTGATCACCGTCGTGGTGCTGTCGACCGTCGCTATCGGCGTTGGAGGAGCAATAGGCAGCGAGAACACCACGCCGTTGCCGCTTGCTCCACCCGACGATGTCGTCCCCACCAGATTGCCCGCGGCATCGATCACCAGATTGACACCGAATGAACCGGTAGGCGTGTTGAGCGAGGTCAAGACCGTCGGCGTGCTGCTGTAGCCGCCCGCAGTCTTGACGATCTCGAACACGGTACCGGCGCCGTATGCGCCGCCGCTTCTCGTCGTTCCGAAAATATTGCCGGCGGCATCCATGGCCAGGCTGCCAGAGGGGTTGGAGCCAGTGGCTGTGCTGAACGACACCAGCACCGTCGCAGTGCCGCTATACGTGCTTCCGGTCTTGACGATTTCGAACAGGGTGCCGAGGTTGTTTGCCCCGCCTGTGTAGGTGGTCCCGAACAGATTGCCCGCTGCGTCAGCGATCAGGACACTCTCCGGAGTTTTCCCGTTGGTGCCGTTGAACGAGACCAGCGTCGTCGGCGTGCTGCTGTAGGTGCTGCCGGACTTGACGAATTCGATCACGGAACCAAACCCGCTGGCTCCGCCACTTTGTGCTGTCGTGAGCAAATTGCCCGCAGCATCCATGATCAGCCCGCTGAAGGKGAAGGTGCCATTGGCGGTGCTCAGTGAGGCCAGCACCGTGGGCGTACTGCTGTAGGTGCTCCCGGTCTTGACAATTTCAAACAGCGTGCCGTTGTTGTTGGTTCCCCCGGATAGTGTTACGCCGAACAGATTACCCGCAGCGTCCGTGATCAGATTACCCGAGGCGGTCTGGCCGACAGTGCTGTTGAAAGAGGCAATGACGATCGGAGCGTTGTAGCTGCTGCCATTCTTGACGAGTTCGAGCACGGAGCCGAAACCATTGGCTCCGCCGCTATATGGAGTGGCGAACAGATTGCCTGCGGCGTCCATGTTCAGCCCGCTCCAGGCGGTGCCACTCGTGAACGACCCCAGTACGATCGGCGCGCCGTAACCGCTAGCGGTCCTGACCATCTCGAACACGGTGCCGGAACCGCTTGCTCCGCCACTTTGTGTGGTTCCGAACAGATTGCCCGCAGCATCCCTTAGCAGGCCAGCGTTGGGGCTCGATCCAACCGTGCTGTTCATCGAAGCCAGCACCGTCGGAGTGCTCGCATATCCGGGCAGCGTGGTGTAGTTCGAGCTGACATTCGACAGCGTGAACGTCGTCGTGCCGCTGGTATTGGGCTGGCCGGCGTTCGGCGTGAAAACGAGCGCGGCGAGCTCGCTCGTGATCGCGGCCGCCGTCCCGGACAGGGTATAGGTGGTGCCCGAACCGCTCAGGCCCGCGCCCGACAATGTACCGCCCGCCCCGCTCAACGTGACGGTCAGCGTATCGGTCGCACCGATATTCAAGTCGCCGACCGTCACTCCTGCGAATGGATTGATCGGCGTCTGCGCTACGGTCGCTTGCCCCGCATGGGTCCCCGTGATGGTCGACGCGACCTGAAGAATGTCGAGCGTCGCCGCACTATAGCCGGCCAGCCCGAGACTGTCGGTGAAGCTTGCAACGATCGCGTTCGTGCCCGGGTTCGGCAGTGTGACCGTGGCCGAGAAGGTGCCGTTCGACTGAACCGTTGCGGTGCCCAGCACCACGCCATTGTCGGTCAGCGTCACGGTCCGGCCGGCGACGGTCGAGTCGGGCGAGGTCACTGTGCCGGTGATGGTCTGGGTCGCGGTCTTGCTGGCCTCCGCCGGACTGGTGATCGTGACGGTCGGGGCTACTGCGGGAACGGAGTTGATCACCGTCGTGGTGCTGTCCACCGTGGCGATCGGCGTCGTGGACGTCGCGAGAAGCTCGAACACCTCGCCGACATTGTTCGCGCCACCCGTCTCCGACGTTCCCAGCAGATTTCCCGCCGCATCGATCATCAATCCGCCGCCCGGGTTCGCACCGTTGGTGCCTGTGAACGCGGTCAATACCGTCAGCGCGCCGTAACTGCTGCCGATCTTGGGAATCTTGAATAGGGTACCCCTGCTGTTTGCCCCGGAATTCAATGTCGTTCCAAACAGATCGCCAGCCGAATCCATCACCAGGGGGCCCTGCGGTCCACTCCCGTTGGCGGCGCCTGTGAACGTGCCCAGCACGAGCGGCGCGCTGCTGTAGGTGCTCCCGGTCTTGACGATTTCGAAGACAGTGCCGACGCTACTTGACCCACCCTGGTAGGTGGTCCCGAACAGATTGCCCGCAGCGTCCGCGATCAAGGTGCCTTCCGGCATCATCCCATCGGTGTTGCTGAAGTAGGCCAACGTTGTCGGCGTGCTCGCGTAGCTGCCGCCGGTCTTGGCGATTTCGAATACAGTGCCAAAGTGATTGGCTCCGCCACCGGCTGCGGTCGTTCCAAACAGATTTCCCGCCGCATCCATGTACAGGCCAGCGATGACATTGTTGCCGTTGGTGCCATTGAACGAGACCAATACGGTCGGTGTGCTGGCGTAGCCGCCGGCGGTCTTGGCAATTTCGAATACCGTGCCAAGATTGTTGGCCCCGCCCGAGTATGTCGTGCCGAACAAATTGCCGGCCGCATCCATGATCAGGTTGCCTTCCGGTGAAGCCCCGTTGGCGCCGGTGAACGAGGTCAGCACTGTCGGCGTGCTGCTATAGGTACCACCGGTCTTGACGATTTCGAACACCGTGCCTTGGGTGCTTGCCCCGCCGCTCATCGTCGTACCAAACAGATTGCCCGCGGAATCCATCACCATGCCGCCGTAGGGCTTGGTACCGTTGGTGTTGTTGAACGTGGCCAACACCGTCGGAGTGCTGCTGTAGGTATTGTTGCCGGTCTTGACGATCTCGAACACCGTACCGGCATTGCTTGCGCCGCCTAGCGCCGTCGTGCCGAACAGATTGCCCGCCGCGTCCGTGATCAGGCCGGCTACCGGGGCCGAGCCCGTGGTGGCGCTGGTGAAGGAGTCCAGCACCGTCGGCGAGGCGGCGAAGGTCACCGGCTTGATATAGCCCGTGCTGGCGTCCGACAGTGTGAAGGTGGTGGTGTTGTTCGTGTTGGGAGCACCGACCGCAGGCGTGAAGACGAGCGCGTTGAGCTGGCTCGTGATCGTGGCCGCCGTTCCCGACAAAGTATAGGTGCTGCCCGAGCCGCTCAGGCCCGTGCCGGACAAGGTGCCCCCCGCCCCGCTCAACGTGATGGTCAGCGTGTCGGTCGCGCCGACGTTGATGTCGCCGATGGTCACACCGGCAAACGGACGAACCGGCATCTGCGATGAGGTCGCTTGCGCCGCAATGGTTCCGGTGATGGTCGGCGCGGCGCTGCCAAGCACGTCCACCACGGCCGCGCTGGTGCCGGTGTTGCCGTAGCCGTCGGTCACGGTCGCCACGATCGAATTGGCACCCTGGTTCGGCAGCGTCACCGTTGCGCTGAAGGTTCCGTTCGCTTGAACGGTCGCGGTGCCCAACACCACGCCATAGTCCGTCAAGGTCACGGTCTGGCCGACCACCGTCCCCGCACCACCCAGGCTGACCGTGCCGGTAATGGTCTGGGTTGCGACCCGGCTTGCCTCCGCCGGGCTGGTGATGGTCACCGTGGGAGCAATGTTGTCCAGCGTGTCGACCACGGCCGTACTGCTGCCGGTGTTACCGAGACTGTCGGTCACGGTCGCAACGATCGAATTGCTGCCCTGGTTCGGCAGTGTCACGTTCAGGCTGAAGGTGCCGTTCGACTGCACCGTCGACGTGCCCAGCACCACGCCATTGTCCAGAAGCGTCACGGTTCGGCCAACGACGGCGCCCGCGCCGCCGGGAGCGGCCGTGCCCGTAATGGTCTGAGCTGCGACGTTGCCCGCCACCGCGGCGCTGGTGATGGTCACCGCGGGGGCCCTGTTGTCGAGCGTGTCCACCACCGGCGCGCTGGTGCCGGTGTTGCCGTAGCTGTCGGTCACAGTGGCAATGATCGAATTGTCGCCCTGGTTCGGCAGCGTCACGGTGACGCTGAAGGTCCCGTTCGCTTGGACCGTCGTCGTGCCGAGCAGCACGCCGTTATCGGTGAGCGTGACGGTCTGGCCGACCACCGCAGCCGTGCCGCCGGAGACGACCGTGCCCGTGATGGTCTGCACCGCCACGTTGCTGATTTCCGACCCGCTGGTGATGGCGATCGTCGGGGCGATGTTGTCCAGCAGGTCCACGACAGCAGCGCTGCTGCCGGTGTTGCCGTAGCTGTCCGTCACCGTTGCAACGATGGAGTTCGCGCCCTGGTTCGGCAGCGTCACCGTCACGCTGAACGTCCCGTCCGATTGAACCGTCGTGGTGCCCAGCATCGTGCCGTTGTCGGTCACGGTGACGGTCCGGCCAACCACCGTTCCGACACCATCCAGGCTGACCGTGCCCGTAATCGTCTGCACGGCGATCGTGCCGGCAACGGCCGCGCTCGTGATCGTCACGGTCGGCGCGATATTGTCGAGCGTATCAACCACGGCCGCACTGCTGCCGGTGTTGCCGTAGCTGTCGGTGAGCGTCGCAACGATGGAATTCGCGCCCTGGTTCGRCAGCGTCACGGTCGTGCTGAAGCTGCCGTTGGCCTGAACAATGGCCGTGCCGAGCGTCACGCCATTGTCCGTCAGGGTGACGGTGCGGCCGACCACCGCCGCCGTCCCGCCGGAGACGACCGTGCCGGTGATGGTTTGCGCGGCGACATTGCTCGCTTCCGCCGCGCTGGTGATCGTCACCGTCGGG
>NZ_JBFULT010000029.1:0-27359 GCF_054049755.1 Bradyrhizobium sp. P5_C11_2 | reverse complement strand
RTGTGCGCCGTTCGCCGTCGAGCCAGAACCGGATAGCCCAGACCTGCTGAGGTTTGAGGGCTCGTTTGGCCCCGAGCTTGCGGCCAGCGTTCCAGGCCGGCCGCCCTTTCGCAGCCGGATCGTGTGCAGAGTGACCCATCGTCTGTCTCCTCGCCGGCTCATGCCGACATGGCGAGGAGACACCCGAACCGAGTCTCTGGAGATGGAGAGCATATCCGGACGTTCCGCTGGCGACCCAACCCGGTCGCCATGGTTCGCCATGGGCGCTTCCCATAAGCAGTCATCCGACGGCCATCCGGCAACTTCGGCACGGGGTGGTGAGCGGCCTTCGGCGCCGCGGCCGGAACCGGACGTTCAAGCCAGCAGCGGTTGGTCTGATTTGGGTGCACCCGTAGCAAACCGATGGGGTCGGTTCCCACTCTCACACCTAAACCGAACCATGCTGATCGGCTGCTATGGGTGAGAAGCAGAAGCTCAGGCGACATGTCTTGGATGTTTGATCTGCTACCGCATGCGAACATTCGCCGATCAAGCCCCCCTAGAATGTAGTCCTGGGCGCGTGGATACGATCCTGCGGCGATCCCACTGATTTGCTGATCGTCGAACTGTGTGCAATGATACTTATCTTGGACGCCCGATAGGACGATGACGCGCAGCCGTCTTATCCCGCGCCCCTGCTTTCGGTCGGAGATTCGACCAGTGGCGGGAGGTAGCAATGGCTGTCTTACCCAACCCAGCATTGCAAACTCAGGACTATTCTCGTAGGAACCTGCGCACGCGCATCACCTGCGACGATCCGGCGCGGCGCGACGTGCTCTGCGGTGGCGGAGCCACAGCCCTGAGCCTGCTTCTGGCGAGCCTCTTGGGTGATGCGCGCCCCGCGCTGGCCGAGGCCGTGGCCGGGCCGGTCCCGGAACTCGACTCGGTCGCCGTGCACATCGTCACCGACAGCTACCAGTTCGCAGTGGCTCCGAGCCGCAAGCTCGAAGGGTTCGCCGTCGAGCACTTCGGCTGGGGTATCGCTCCCGATCATCCCCCCGGCCCAACGCTCGCCAGCGAGTTCGGCCTCTCGCTGCACGTAACCTCGCGGCGGGGCGAGGACACCCGCCGGACCTTGGTGGATTTCGGCTTCACGCCAGAGGCTCTCAACAACAACCTGAAGCTCCTCGGGGTGCAACCCTCCGAGATCGATGCCCTCGTGCTGAGCCACGGCCATTACGATCATTTCGGCGGCCTCGCTGGCTTCCTCAGCCAGAACCAGGGGCACCTCAAGCCAAGGCTTCCATTCCATGTCGGGGGCGAGGACTGCTTCTGCGCTCGGGAGTGGACCGCGCCTCCGGTGAAGGGGGATTTCGGCGTCATCGACCGCCAAGCCCTCAACGCCGCGAACCTCACCGTCACCTCGACGGAGCGCCCGGCGCTCTTGGCAGACCACGGCTTCACCTCGGGTCAGATTGATCAGAGCAGTTTCGAGAAGCTCCTGTCGCCCAGTGCGATGAAGCTCGGGGTCACACACGGTTCGGGCTGCTACACAGATGGCCTGCCGCAAGCCGACCAAGGCCAAGGTCTGATCCCGGATCAATTCAGGCACGAGATCGCCACCGCCTTCAACGTGAAGGGGCGCGGCCTCGTCGTTCTGACCTCTTGCAGCCACCGCGGCGTGGTCAACGCGGTTCGGCAGGCGCAGGCCGTGTCGGGCATCCAGAAGGTGCACGCGGTGATCGGCGGCTTCCACCTTGCGCCCTACCAACCTGACTATGTTCGGCAGACGATCACGGCCCTGAAAGAGATCGGACCTGACTTTCTGGTCCCGCTCCACTGCACGGGCGAAGCCTTCTACGAGATCGCCAAGGCCGAGATGCCGAGCAAGCTGGTGCGCGCCTACACGGGCACGCGCCTCGTCTTCAGGGGGTCCGCCACCTGACGTGAGACCGACCAGAGCCAAACGGGGGCTGAATTCACGTCGTCGCCACATCGAAGTTGCGCGAAGAGGGGTGACTGTATGTTTAAGAAGCTGCTGACAGGGCTGGTGTTGCTGGTCCTGACCGCCACGTTACCTGCTCTCGGGCAGAGGGGACCCCCACCCGCACATCAAGCGGCGGAGATCGAGGCCCTGGTCAACAAGGCATCCGTCGTTGTGGAGGAATGGGGCAGCAAAGCCTTCGCGGATTTCAGGACGAAGGGTAGCTCCTGGCGATACGCGGATGTCTACCTGTTCGTGGTCGATATGAACGGCGTCGTGTTGTTCAACGCCGCTCGCCCGGACCGAGAGGAACGGGATTTCCTGGACAACCGCGATGCTGACGGGAAACGGTTCCACCGGGACTTCATCGAGGTCGTCAGGAATTTTGGGTCTGGTTGGGTCGATTACATGTTCCCCAAGCCCGGACAGTCCCACGCCACCGTGAAGTGGAGCTACGTCTGCGCGACGCGAGTTGACGGCGTCGAGGCGCTCGTGGGCGCTGGTGTTTATATCGATTAACACCGACTCGGTCTGGGGCTGAACGGCGATGACACGAGGTAAGCCCATCGGCTCTGATGCAACCTCTTCGAAGTTCTGACCTGCTCTCGTAAGCGGTCCCTCGTCGATGACATCCCGGACGACTGCTCAGGGTCGGAACCGCCGTTTGTGGCCGGTTCGAACTGGAGCGTTCCGCAAGGGCAAACCCTATTGGAACGCTTCCCTGCGTCGCGGCGTAGTTCACCAAGCCCTACTTCTTCGGGTATCCGACATAATAAACCCCGATGACGCCGCTGCTGGCATCGCGGATCGGCTCGTAGCCCGTCGTATAGGGCTTGCCCAGAATATCGGCGTCACCGAAATAGGCCTCGCCCTTCGTGATCGCCGCGAAGGCTTTTCCCTTCGGGTCGAGGACGGTGCCGATCGCGCGCGAGCCGTCATCCTTCTTGACGTTCGTGGCGATGCGCACGAACTCGCCGCCGCTCTTGACGAACAGCGTCGCGGTTCCGCCCACGTCCTTCTGCACGGCGTCCACCACGGTGAAATTGTTGTTCATCTTGGTCTGGCCGAAATAGAGGGCCGGGACGGTCTTTCCGGCGACGGCATCCACCCCCTTCACGCTCGGAGCAGCGAATTCGGCGGTCTTCGCCTTCAGGCGCTGCATGGCTGTCTGGACGTCCTCGGCGGCGGCGACGCGTGCGGACATCGGAACGGCCGCGCCAGCCAAGGCGGCCAAAAGTGACAGGGTGAGTAGAGGTGTCTTCATGATCGTCTCCCTCCGCCTTCGCCACATCGATGCGACGACGGTTCGAATTGCGCTGTGAACCGAAGCGCGAATTCTAATCACTCCTGTTCGCATTGCCTGATTAGGCGAGACACCGCCATCAGTTAGACGTCTGAAGCAGGGCTGATAGGGTTGTGTGTCCTCGTGTTCCTGATCATCGCAGCAGAGTGTGACGCTCCATAACGCCCAATCGGCGAAGGTCCGTCTTCGACGGTGATGCAGTCCGTTGCGACCGCCTCGCCGAAGGTCGGCTCCTCACCCGTTTCAGACCCCTAACAGCCGATCCGCATGGTTCGGTTTGGGTACGGTCCGGGCGAACCACAGCCATCGGTCTGTTTTGGATGTTCGCTGAGACCATCAAAAACGAACTTTCTCAACCAGACCAGTCATAGCAGACCGGCAAGCCGGAATGCCACGTGGCAGACATTGTGAGGGTCTGCTTGGGGTCGTGAGCGGGCGCAATGGCGATGTCCGTTTCGGCCAATTCCCGCCCGCAAGCGGACCGGCCGGGAACCACCCGAAGCAGTCGTGCCGATAGCCAGCAGAACTTTCCAGAAGCGGCCGTTCGTCGATCCGGTGCTCAGATCGGATGCGGGCCGGGCGGCGAGATCTACGTCCGAACGTGCTCCCACACCTTGGAGATGACGACCGATCCCTCGCCGACCGAGGCTGCGACCCGCTTGACGGAGTTGGCGCGCACGTCGCCGACCGCGAAGATTCCCGGATGTGACGTCGCATAAGGCGAACGCGCGCCGATCGCGTCCCCGGTCAGAACAAAGCCGTGGCCATCGAGCTCGACGAGCCCCGAGAGCCAGCCGGTATTGGGCGCGGCACCCACCATGACGAACACGGCACAGGTCGAGATCCTGCGCGTCGTTCCGTCAGCGACGGTGCGGATCGTCACCGCGTCGAGACGGTCGTCGCCGTGCAGGGCGGTGACTTCGGCCCCGTACTCGATCGTGATCGCCGGGTCTGCCTCCAGCCGGCTCGACAGGTACCTCGACATGGAGGTCGCAAGGGAATGCCCCCGCACCAAGAGGCGAACGTGTCGCGCTGAGCGGCTGAGATACATCGCCGCCTGGCCCGCCGAGTTGCCGCCGCCGATGACGATCGTCTCGGCATTCCGGCAATAGCGCGCCTCAATCTCCGTCGCAGCGTAGTAGATGCCTGCGCCCTCGAACGCTTCGAGGCGGTCGATCGGCAATCTCCGGTACTGGACGCCGGTCGCGACGACGACGGCCTGTCTCCGAACGCGCCGGCCGTTGTTGAACGTCGCACAGAACGATCCGTCGGCAAGCCGTTCCAACTTCGCCACGCGCCGCGGCATCGCGAAGCGCGTGCCGAACTTCATCGCCTGGATCTCGCCGCGCCAGACGAGGTCGGCGCCCGAGATCCCGGTCGGGAAGCCCATGTAGTTCTCGATCCGGCTCGATGTGCCGGCCTGGCCGCCGATCGCCACATCCTCGATGACTAATGCGCGCAGCCCCTCCGCACCCGCATAGACGCCCGCTGCCACCCCGGCCGGACCGCCGCCCACGATGAGGACGTCGAAGGCCTCGTCGTCGACGAGGTTGTAGTCGAGGCCGAGCAGCCGCGCGACCTTGGCGGGCGTCGGCTCGGTCACGACCATTTCCCGGCCGAAGATGACCGCCGGTCGGTGAGCCGAGATCGAGCAGGCCGTGGCGACGCTCGCCGCCTCGGGGCTGCCCGGCGAATAGGTCCTGTAGGGAATCCGGTTGCGGCTCGCGAACTCGGCGATCCGCCGTACGCTACGGTCGTCGTCCTCGCCGATGAGCACGAGCGTGCCGTCGTGCGAGTCGAGCTGCCGCCGCCGCCGTGCTGCGAGGACTGTGATGATGATGTCCGACATCTCCGGGATCTCGGACATCAGTCGCAGCATCTCGGGGCGCGGCACCTCGGTGACGACCGTATCCGCGCTCGCCCGCATGGGCATCGACCAGACGCCGCCGTTCAGGAACGAGATCTCGCCCATGAACTGGGTCGGACCGAGAGTGAATGGGAGATGGCGCTCGTCCGTGAAGGGATTCACGACTTCGATCTCGCCGGCCTCGACATACACGAAGCGATCGGCTGGATCACCGGCACGGACGAGAAAGGCGCCGGCGGGGTAATGCTGCTCGGCCCCGATCGCCCGCAATGCGGCGACATGCGATGCAGCGAGGGGGATGCGCTGCATCTCGCGCAGGTCACGGCCGATCGTTTCCATGGGTCGCTCCGGTCGCAAGCCATCCGCTGCGGCGCAGCATCGATGGCTCGGCCACTACAGGCAAGACCCTTGGCGGGGGCGATGGATTGATCGAAGCTGGTGGCCTGAAGGAACTTGCGTGGACTTGCAACCCGGCCTTGGCCCACGTCCGCTTCGGAGAAATCGCCGAGAGTCCTTAAAATGGCAGAGATGGGCGCAAAGCCGAAGGTCCGTTTCTGGGCGTTAAGCCAAATTCCGCTTATCGCCCATAGCGATCCCTCACTTGGTCAAGCTGAGTAAGCAGACCCTAGGCTTGCACCGTCTCTTTCGAATTCCGGGTCACCGCCGACTTTACCGCGGATCCGGCCGCGGAAGCAGTCCCAGTGACAGCCTTGGCGGCTCGCTTGGCTACCCGCTTCACAGCGGTCGCCGTCTCGCCCACGATCGAACGCTCGGAGGCGCGGCGCTGCGCGATCGTCATGAACTTGCAGCCGGGTGGCGTCGGCAGACCCGACCGGTTTTGTCCCTTGCGCCAGGACGGACGCATGCGGGCTTTTGACGACATCACAACCTCACAAAAAGAATTCCATCCCTGTCAGGAATAGGCCGAGCTTCCCCCGAATCAAGGAAGTGATCTGAGCTCGCCGCATGTCCGCCTCCTTCAGTCCTGCTGATTCTCTCAATCAGCCCGGTCCAAAGCCAGCCGGTCAGGTCAGTGCCAAAACGGGCTCGAGGAACACTTCACAATGAAATCAACGATCTGCCTCAGCTTCCCAAGCTGAATGTCGTCGGTTCGATCCCGATCGCCCGCTCCAATTAACTTCCTGCACTTGCTGCGTTTTCTCGTGCCCTGAACGGCCGAGGCGTTCCCCATGGTGTTCCCTGCCGTTCCCCATAGGGTGCTGGAATTGATCTCGGTCAGACAGAGCCGCGATTGCGAATCGCCTCCCTGAGTTCGTCGATGCTCACCTCAAGACGCTCGGCGAGTGAAAGGCAGAGCACGATCCAGTCTATGGGCAACTCGGCCAGTGAATGGTGATAGGCCAGACTACCCGGTCGGTCCTCGTCAGCGGCCTACCCAAGAATATGGCCGCCTGCACCGAGTGTGAGTAGGTCGGCAGCTCCCGAGCAGCCCTGAGCTCGGGGCCAGCCATTGGCACAGGCTCGTCATTCAGCTTCCCGGATTGTCCTGGCAGCTTACTGCCCCACGGCGTCCGAGGTGCACTTCTTGGTAAAGCTTGCCTTGGCAGCGCCAGCCAGTTTCTTTTCGGAGGCGGAAGCGTCGCAGGACGCTTTAGCATCCGAGTCGCACTTCTTCATGAAGCTGGTCAGTGCAGCACCGGCCAGCTTCTTGTCAGCCGCGCGCGATTGACAGGAGTCGTCCGCCGCTGCCGCGCCTGCGATAAGGATCAGGATCATTGTTGCTGAAGAGACTGTGCGCATGATCGCCTCACGATGGGCTGAGCGTTTGTGGGATACACAAGCACCGGGCCGCTCTGACGGGTAGTCCCGTGCCGGCTCCAAATTAGTTTGTGCACGGACCTTTTGCCGGATGCTTTTGCTTCCAGTTCAAAAGCTCCCGACCCAGGCAGAGGCTTCAGCCGCACCGATGCGAGGCCGTGCACTCTCGCCAGGTACCAAGGTCCTGACATCAAACTGCGCGCGCCCAGCAGCGCGCAGCCGGCTCAGGCTTGGCCAGAATTTCCGCTCCCGCCAGATGGCCGTGAGGAGGGCTGCGAGCGTGAGGCCGTCACAGCTGAGCGCGAAGACCGAGCCCACCTGCAGGTTGTGCCCAGCCCAGCGGGTGGCGGCGCAGACAAATAGCCGCCGCATGGTTGGCGCGTCCGCCTGCAGCCGGGCAGACGTCGCGAACAGGGTGCCAGCGCCGGCACAGAGCGACGGCCAGCCGTTCCACGTGACCACGACCGGAACGAGGGCCGCGAGAAGGTTTGGCGCAAAGCACGGCTTTCAGCGATGCAGGCTGAGTTGTACCGCCAAAGCGAGCCGCAGCCAGGCTTTGCACGAGCGAGATCGCGCCCATGGCGATACCTGTGGCGGAGCCCACGCCTAAGTAGTGCAAGCCGAAGCTGCCGCTACAGGCGGCGGACGTGAGCAGGATCAGTGTGCGGCTGGGCATCAGCCCGGCGCAGACACCGAGCAGCAGTCCCAAACTGCCGAACAGGTCGAAGCCGCCGCCCGCCAGAATGGACGGCCAGAGATGAAGGGTAAGAACACTTGCACCTGAGAGGAGGCAGCGCCGCTCTGATCAGGAGTTGATGCGACGCTGGCGGCCTGCAGTGCCGCTCGGCCGAGTCGGATGCTGCGGCGCCGAAGCGCGCTGCCGCTGGTCGAGACCGCTCGCGACTTACATGCGTGCAAGGCTGACCTTGGCGAGGCCGGACATGCCGAGCGCACGAGCCGAAGCGTCGGAGAGGTCGATCACGCGGCCGCCGACATAGGGGCCACGGTCGTTGATGCGCACCACCACGGAGCGGCCGTTGCTCTTGTTGGTCACCCGCACCTTCGTGCCAAAGGGCAGCGTGCGGTGGGCGGCTGTGAGCGCGTGCGTGTTGAAGTGCTCGCCGTTGGCCGTCGTCCGACCGCGAAAACCCGGGCCATACCAGGAGGCCACACCCGCCTGCGTCCGCATCGCAGTAGCCGCTTCGGCACCTGAGGCCGCGACACAGCCAGTCGCGGCGAGAGCCAGGAGAGCAAGGCGCGCACAAGACAACATTACTACATTCCCGTTGTTATCTAACGGGTCGGCAAAATATCTTGGAATGTGACGGCAGTATGGTGCGACGCAATATGGCGAAAAGCCATGCAACAGCCACAGATCTGGCGCGCGATGTTGCCACATTGGTGAGGAAAATATTCAAGTCAGACCCATCGATCGGGTGAACTTGTATTCGCCGCACTCGTTCAAATGCCGCGTTGGCTTGGAGCAGAAATGATAGGTGCCAGGAAATGGTCATCCCCCGGCCCTGCCGCCGCTCTCTTCTCAGGGCAGATACGCGGCCGCTCGGCCTTCTCTGAATGTGACCACGATGCCCCTCCGCTTGCTACTCCTTACCGCTTCGCTCTCCCTCGGCCTCCTTGGCTCAGTCGCTCCAAGTGAGGCCAGAGCGCCGCTCGGGGTTCAGCGCTGGCTCTCGTCCGTGCTCGCGAAGATCGACGCGGCCGACCGCTCCCGCACTCCGCGGCGACAGAAGAGCCGCTCAATGACGATCGAAGTCCGGGTTCGCGTTGCCGAGGACGGCTCCGTGCTGATGGTGGAAGTCGAGAGGAGTTCTGGATCCCGCAGCCTCGACGAGCGCGCGGTCGCTGCTGTCAAAGCCGCCGGCCCGTATGCGCCTCCTCCCGCCCAGATGCTGATGGCGAACGGCACCACAGAGTTGACCTTTCCTCTCAGCCTTCCTGCCCAACGCTAGCGGTTTGGTCTCGCCGCGTGGTGACACGAATGTTGCCGCATGGAGGGACGGGCACAGCGACAGGTTCTCCACGGCAGCGCCACAACCGGAGTTTGGACTTGCTTCGAGAAAGTGGAGAGCTCTTTTCCTGAAGGAGGGGGTTTCCGATGGCGGACCGGAAGCAGACCTTTACCCCTGAGTTTCGCGCTGAGGCGGTGCGATGAGCGCAGACGAGCGGGCGGTCCCGCCGGGAGGTGGCCGCCGATCTCGGCGTCGGGCTCTCGACGCTGCGTAACTGGATCGAGGGCCGGCGTGAGCGGGAGATGGATCACCCGCCGGCCGATCGGCAGGAGGACATGGCCGCCGAGCTCAAGCGCTTACGTCGCGAGAACGAGGTGCTGCGCCAGGAGTGGGAGATCCTGAAGCGGGCCACAGCTTTTTTCGCCAAGGAGGGAAGTCGATGAGATTCCGCGTCATCGACGCGGCGAGGAAGGACTTCCCCGTCGCGAGCCTGTGCAAGGTCCTCGCCGTCAGCCCGAGCGGCTATTTCGGCTGGAAGAACCGCCCGGCATCGACGCGGCAGCGCGAGGCTCTCGTGCTGCTTGCCCACGTCCGGTCCGCCCTCACGCTCTCGCACGAGACGTATGGCAGCCCGCCCATGACCCACGAGCTGCGCGAGCAGGGCTTGGCGGCAGGCCGGCGGCGCGTGGCCCGGCTGATGCGGGAGAACGGGCTCAAGGCCCGCCAGCCGCGCCGTTTCCGGCGCACCACGGACAGCGGCCCTGCCGTTCCAGTCGCCCCCAACCGGCGCGCCAAGGACTTCACGGCGGCGGGGCCGGATCGAAAATGGGGCGCGGACATCTCCTACGTCTGGACGCGGGAGGGCTGGCTGTACCGGGCTGGCTGTACCTGGCGGTGGTCCTCGATCTGTACTCCCGACGGGTCGTGGGCTGGGCGGTGGGCGATCGCCTTCACAAGGAACTTGCGCTGGCTGCGTTGCGACGTGCCCTTTGGTCTGGCGCACCGCGTTCCAGACGCGAGCCGAGGCTATCGCCGCGCTGGCCCGTTACATCGATGGCTTCTACAATCCCCGACGCCGTCACTCGGCACTCGGCTTCACAAGCCCCACCCAGTTCGAGAGGGGCATCGCCCACCAAACCGCTCTCCACTGAACTGAAGCAAGTCCAAACCAGCCATCCTCCGTTCGTGAAGACTCTCAATCTGTCTCAGAAGTGCTGACGGCGGACATTCGCCGCGGCGCTGGCCCTGCGCTCGTCCAGTCGCGGGCATGACTACCATCGCAAGATGCACGACTACGCGGAGGAGCTTGAACGCCTCCTGACGATGGTGCTGCTGGTCGTGTTTGGTGCGGCGCTCGTGGGCGGAGGGCTGCTCCATGCACTGACATGGCCGGCCGCCGCGTTCACCCTGATCGCGCTCCGGGTCGTTCGACCTCTGAGCGGATGGCTCGCCTCCTGGGAAGTGGCCGCTCCAGGGAAGATCGCGCGGTGGTGAGCTTCTTCGGGATTCGGGGGCTCGGAACCATGTACTACCTGTCCTATGCGTTCGGGCAGGCCAGGTTCGAACGGATGGACCTACTGTGGGCGACCGCCGGCCTGACGGTGCTGATCTCCATCCTGATGCACGGCGTCACAGTCACGCCCGTGCTGCGTGTCCTCGATTGTCGGATGGGACGAGATACCAAGAGCGCACAGCTCGATCTGAGCCTTGCACCTCCGTCGGCATGAGCTTCTGGACGGAATGGCCCGAACGACGCCCATCGTGGCCGCGATGCGCATCTGGGGCACATGGGTTTCCGCCCGGCTTAAGGATCGCCCCCCGGCTCGCTAAGCGGCGTTCGGCCCAACGCTCCTGGCTGGCCACGTTCTGCGGCAGCGTCTCGCCATCGTTCGGTGGATATGCGCGACACGTTCGACTGCACGGTCCGGTCTGATGATGGCCTTTGAAGAACGCTTTGCCGACCGGGGCGCTGGGGATCCCGCGCTCAGCTCCAGATCTTTCGTCGATCGCGAGGGATCGTTCACAAGATCCAGCAGTTGTTATTTTGCACCGCAGCAATCTTTGCGATCACTCATCGGCCGCGTGGGCATCCCAATGCCGATCCGTGATCGCGCTACCAGCCGCTCGAACAGAGCGACGAGGGTTCAGCACCTCGCGGTACAAAGGAACCTCTCATGCGCTTCGCACTCTCTCTCGGGGTCGCGGCCCTTCTGCTCGGCCTCATCCAAGTGCCTGCTCGAGCCAGTTCCTGTGCCGAGCAGATCGAGACGATCGAACGCCGTCTCGACAGCGCCGGTGCTGTTCACGTAGCCGGCCTCCAGGACGGCCACACGATCCGCAGCAGCCATTCGCCAAAAGCCCTCGCGACAGCTCCGACGAGCGAGCCCAGCGACGCCGCGATGATCCCCACGTCGGCGCACGTCGCCGACGCACGTCGACTTCGCAGGCGAGCCGCCGTGGAAGATCGCGAGGGTCATCAACGGGCGTGTGAGGACACGATGACCCATGCCAAGGGCATGATCGGCGCGCTGCCGTAGAGCGGCGCAGACTCTTCCGGCTCGGCGTTCAACGCGCCACCCGCACTGCATGGCTTCCAAGCGATCCGATTGATCGAGGAGCATGTCCCGCCAACGACTTGGATTATCTCATGACACGCCAGTCCTCCACCGGCCGTTGGCTCGGACCGACGCTGATCGGGTCCGCGGCCGCGCTCGCCGCCTCCGCGCTCTACGCAGCCTCAAAGTCGCGTGAGGCCGAGCGTGAGACCCCACCGATCGGCCAATTCCTGACCGTCGACGGGGTTAGGCTGCACTACGTTGAGCGCGGTCGCGGCGAGCCGCTGGTGCTGATCCACGGCAACGGCATGATGATCCAGGATTTTCTGGTCAGCGGCATCGTCGACGAACTCGTGAAGCGCTACCGCGTCATCATCATCGACCGGCCCGGCTACGGCTACAGCGACCGCCCGCGCGGCCTCTGGACGCCGCGTGCCCACGCCACGCTGTTCCAGAAAGCGCTTCAGCAGCTCGGTGTCTCGCAGGCCATCGTGCTCGGGCATTCCTGGGGGGCACTGGTCGCGGTCGCCCTCGCGCTTCAGGCTCCGCAGCTCGTCCGCAGCTTGGTCCTGGCCTCCGGATACTATTACCCAACGCTGCGCGCTGACGTCATGCTCTCGTCCCCGGTGGCGATCCCCGGCATTGGCGACCTGATGCGCCACACCGTTTCGCCCTTGGTCGGCCGGATCCTGCAACCCGCGTTGATCAAGGCCATGTTCGCGCCTGCCGCCATACCAGAACGATTCGACCGCCAGTTTCCGAAAGCCATGATGCTGCGGCCGGTGCAGCTACGGGCCTCAGCGGAGGACGCCGCGCTCATGACACCGGTGACTGTCGAGCTTCAGAGCCACTATCGAGACCTGAAGCTCCCGGTGGTGATAATCGTGGGCGGAGACGATCAGATCGCCGACGTCGACCGGCAGTCGAAGCGCCTGCACAGCGAGCTACCCGACAGTGACCTCATCGTCGTGCCCGGGATGGGCCACATGATCCAGCATCTAGCACCGACAGAGGTCATCGCCGCGATCGACCATGCTTCCGAGCTGGCTCGCCAAGCTGCCTGACGAGCAGCCGGTTCGCATCCTCGTATCGCAATCATGTACCCCCGCTGTGAGGACACGCCTGGCGGTCCTCACAGCTGGCCAGGGTCGTTAACGGTCCGTCCGTTTTTGCGGTTGGCTAACTCCGAAGCTGCCGTTCCGCTTACGGCCGAACTCCGTCATTTTAGGGTGAGCGGGTGGGCATTAAGCAGCCCTTCTTAAGGTCCGAGAAGAGTCTGAGGCGACCCTTCGTGAGGAGCCTAGGAGGCAATTCAGGCGATTTTGACACCTATTACTCAAGTTCAATGCGTTTCAACGGCCCGACAATGATCGAGTAGGATAGCGCGCCGCAGATGCAAACCGCGCCGATGAAATTCAGCGCCCAGTAGAACGATCCCGTCGCATGCAGGACGTAACCGATCACGAGCGGCGTAGTGACGCCGGCCAAGTTCGCCGCGAGGCTGGTGATGCCGCTTGCCAAACCGATGTACCTCCGGGGCGCGACCTCGGAGACGGCCGTCCAGGATGACGCCGCGACCCCTTGGGAGAAGAACGACAACGTCAGGATCGCTATCACCCCGGCGTCTGAGGTGATGAAGTTCACGAGTACGATGCTGGACGCGAGGAAGCTGCCCACGATGAGGGGAAGTTTTCGAGCGCTCGACATGCTGAAGCCACGCCGGATCAGGAGGTCGGACAATAGACCGGCGACCAGGATCCCGGCTGTCGCGCCGAGGAAGGGCAGCATCTGGTAGAAGCCGGCCTTCATGATCGTCATCTTCCGTTCCTCGATCAGGAACGTCAAGAACCAGGTCGTGAAAAAGACGAGAACCGAGTTGCTGCAAAACTTTCCGAGGCAGATGCCGATGATTTGGCGGTACGCTAGGAGCTGGAGGAGCGCCTTGCCGTTGAAGGGCGCACGGGACGGGTTCGTCGTCAACCCGCCACCCGCCTCGATGTAGTCGAGCTCGGCCGCGTTCGCCCGGCTGCACTCACGCGGATCCTGATAGATGAAGTACCAGCACAGACCGAGCGTGAGGCCTGCCAAGCCGGTGGCGTAAAAGACGCTACGCCAGCCGTGCTCCTGGGCGAGCCACAGTAGAAGACCTGCGAAGATGGGCGTGCCGATGTACTGTCCGGTGATGTAGAAGCTCGTCGCCATGCCGCGCTCCTTCGTAGGGAACCACATGGTCACGGCGCGGGCATTGGCCGGGAAGGCAGGCGACTCGAGAACACCCATCGCCAAGCGAGCGCCGAACAACGCATTGAAGGTCCCGGCAAAACCCTGAGCGATCGTGGCCAAAGACCACGTCACGAGCGCCCCTGCGTAGGCCATGCGCGAGCCKAGCATGTCGGCGATGTAGCCTCCCGGGACCAGCGCGAATGCGTAGGTCAGTCCAAACGCCGCAAAGATTTGCCCCATCTGTGCTTTGTCGAGCTGAAGCTCCTTGCTTAGAAACGGCGCGGCGATGCCGAGATTGGTGCGGTCTACATAGCTGATCACGGTCGCAATCAAGATGAAGAACAGCATGAAGAAGCGCATGCGCGTCGGCTTGGCGGCCGAGTCGGACGGCGTGATTCCTGCCGTGGCGTGCATCGGCCGCGTGTCGGCCTTGACCCGCTCCGTTCCCGCGTCGCGCGGCAGCGGAATGGTTTTGGCGAGGGCGTCTGGTTGGGACATCGGGTTCCTCTCCTGATCGGCGGCCAGCGACCGCTCTCGACGCGCCTCTCGCGGGCGCTTTTCGGTACGGGCAGTCACGCCGGCCGACTTACGAGGCCGCCCGGCGTCGAGTTGCGGAGTCCGGACCGGCCACCGGCCTGCATAGGAGGCGGTCGCCGGTTTGGGCGTCGCGGCAGCTGTCGGTCATCACGACGGCGCCAATAGAAAGCTTCAGCCGCGTCCCACGAACGGCATCGCCGTGGCCATGATCGTCATGGTCAGGATGTTCGCATCGAGCGGCAGACTCGCCATTGTTACGATGGCATTCGCGACGTGCTCGGGGTCGATCACCGGCTCCTCGCGCATGCTGCCGTCGGCTTGGATGACACCAGCCTTCATCCGCCCGCCCATCTTGGTGTCGGCGTTGCCGACATCGATCTGTCCGCACGCGATAGCGTGGCGTCGCCCGTCGAGCGCAGTGGACCGCGTCAGGCCCGTGACTGCGTGTTTGGCGGCGGTGTAGGGGGCCGAGCCGGGCCGCGGCGCGTGGGCCGAGATCGAACCGTTGTTGATGATCCTGCCGCCGCCCGGCTTCTGCGCCTTCATGATCCGGAAGGCCTCGCGTGTGCACAGGAAGGTGCTAGTCACGATCGCGTCTTGGACCGTGCGCCACTGACCGAGGTCGATCGCATCGATCTCGGCCGCCGGGATGTTAGACCCGGCATTGTTGAACAGCAGGTCAACCCGTCCGTGTCGATCCAGTACCTCGGCGAACAAGCGCTCGACCGATGCGGGGTCGGTCACGTCTGCGACGATGGCCTCGGCCGAAACGCCGCCGTCTCGGATGGACGAGGCAGCATCCTCAAGTTCGACCACTCGGCGGCCGACTAGTACGACCGCGAAGCCGCTCTGTGCTAGGGCGCGCGCGGAGACCCTGCCAATTCCGCTACTTGCGCCCGTGACGATCGCGATCTTTCGAGACATGTCAGCCTCCCTGCTCCATGTGGGCGATGCGCACGATTTGTTTTCAGGAGACGGAGCGCCGAGCCGGGGTTTCTGCGACGGGCGTGAGCGGTCCCTGACCAGCGAACCAAGCCACGAGATTGTCCACGACGAGGCGCGCCATGGCGTTGCGCGTGTGGTGTGAAGCGGAGCCGATATGCGGCAAGAGCACCGCGTTCTCGCAAGCCAGCAGGCTCGCGGGAACCTGCGGCTCGTGCTCGAACACGTCGAGCCCGGCTGCTGCGATGGTCCCATCGCCGAGCGCCACGGCGAGGTGCGCCTCGTTGATGATCGAGCCGCGGCCGACGTTGATGACGATGCCGTTCGAACCCAGCGCTTCAAGCACGGGCCGGTCGACAAGCCCATCCGTTGAGGGACCGCCGGGGGCCGCGATGATCAAGGTGTCGACCGCGTCCGCCAGGGCGATCAGGTCGCGGTGATACGGGTAGGTCACCTCGGTCTGGCGACGACGCCCGCAATAGCTGACCGGCACGCCGAAGGCCTCGACGCGGCGCGCGATGGCCTTGCCGATGCGGCCGAGTCCCAAGATACCAACCGAGCGCTCGCGTAAGCTCGATGTGAGCGGGAACACACCGGTGCGCCAGTGACCGGCGCGCAGGAAGCGCTCGGCCTGTCCAGTCCGCCGCACTGTGCCGAGCAGGAGCGCTAGGGCGATGTCGGCGACATCCTCCGTGAGTACGTCTGGCGTATGGGTGACAACGATCCCGCGCCGCGCCGCTTCGGCAGCATCAATATGGTCGTATCCGACACCGAAGCTGGCGACGATTTCGAGGTTGGGAAGTCGATCAAAAAGACGGCTGTCGATCGGGTCGTGGCCGCCTCCGGCAGCGATAGCGCGCACGGCCGCAGCCTCTTTGTCCGAGAGGGCTGTAAAGTCGGTGTTGTTAGGTATTCGAAGAGGTGCGAAATGATCCGCCACTCCCTGATCAATCAATAGCTTCGGAATGCCGTAGTGCAATACGTGGGGCTTCAAAATCGTCATCGGAAATTGCCCCGTCCTCCCCGCCCGTCCCTCGTATCGGGGACAGATCTTCAGGACTTCATGCGAACATCATTGCCAATTGGAGTCCAACTTAATCTCAGCATAGATCGATGCGCCTGCGGCATCGATGGTGGCAATGCCTGCGATTTTTCGATCGTTCAGGGCATGGCTGAGGAGCGGAGTGTCGGGGAAAGCCTATGCGCAGGCGGTTGCGTAACGGACAGGCGCCGCAGCAGTCGTGGTGGCAGCTGAAAACGGATGCGCGTCAGCGCAGCGACGTAGCATGACCGCTTTCGCGACGATCCAATCCAAAGCAGACCAGCCGCATTCGGCAATGGCATGCCGGCGCGGAACGCCCTCGAAGCGTCTTAAAGGGGTGGATTGCTGCTGTTGCGGTTTCAGCAGCGAGTTCGAACAAAGCGGACGCTCGGCGGTTGGCCGGAATTGGCCGAAAACGGAATGGCTCCTTCGGAGTAGGCTGGCCGCAAAAGCCCATGGCCTCCTACCCACTCTAGCCGGTCATTTCGATTTGTTGAGGCGGAGCCCGGAAGCGGGCATCGAGCTAAGCGCCACTGGGAACTGACGCCGGCCGTTGGCAGCCCAAGTCCTTAGGAAGAATTGCCGCCCGTTCACCGATCCAACTGTATCTGGGACGGCACGGCCCGAGGCCGGCGAACTGGTCCGCGCTCCCGCGCCCTTGGATCGGCTCAGGTCCTCGGCTCCGCTTCGTAACGGGCGACGTCACGCTGCCGCAGTACGGTGGCTTGACGGTGTGATACTGGTAGACCCGTATCAGGGGCAGGAGTCCTCGCCCCGCGTTAGCCCCTCGCCACGAGCCATGCCCGGCAAGTCCAACCTTCCCACGCATCCGTCGCCGAACTGCCCGAACCTTGGCTGACGCCTTCCAGTTCCTGCCGTCCGGCAGCCAGATAGGCGCCGAGATCCGCGTCTACGACTGGTCGGCCACGTCGCTCGGGTCGCCCGACCGCTGGCCGTCGTCCCTACGTGTCAGGCTGGCCCAGATGCTCGCCTGCCCGACAGCCATGTTCCTCGCCTGGGGGCCGGAGCTGCTCTGCTTCTACAACGATGCCTACAGGCCGGTCCTCGGCTACCGCCAGACCGAGGCCCTGGGTCGTCCCTTCCGCGAGGTCTGGGCGAGCATCTGGGACGAGATCGAGCCACTGGTGCAAGCGACCCTGGAGGGACGGAGCCAAACCCTGACCGACGTCATGCTCGACCTCTCGCGCGAGGGCCGGCCCGAGCAAAGCTGGTGGTCGTTCACCTACTCGCCCGCCCTCGACGATGCGGGCGCGGTCAACGGCCTGTTCTGCGTCACGGCCGAGACCACCGACAGGGTCCGCGGCGAGGCTGCCCTGCACGAGAGCGAAGACCATTTCCGGCACACGGTCGAACTGAACCCGCAGGTACCCTGGACCTGCGACCCCGATGGGAACATCGTCTCTTACTCGAACCGCTGGCTGGAGATCACGGGGCAGCGCCCCGGCGAACCCCTGGGCTCCGGCTGGGTCAAGGCCCTGCACGCCGAGGACGTGGACGAGACCTTGGCGAGGTTCGCCGCCGCGCTCGCCTCGGGCGAGCCGGTAGACGTGGACTACCGCGTCCGGATGGCGGCAACCGGGGACTTCCGCTGGATGCGCGCCCGCGCCTACCCGCGTCGGGACGCGGCCGGTGCCATCGTGCGCTGGTATGGGGTCGTGGAGGATGTACACGACCGCAAGCTGGCCGAGGCGCGGCTGCACGAGATGAACGCGACGCTGGAGCGGCGGGTCGAGGAGGCGCTCGCCCAGCGGAAGCTCTGGGCCGACGTATTCGAGACGACCGATGCCCTCGTCTGCGCCCTCGGCACGGACTTCAGTATCCTGGCCGCCAACAAAGCCTGGATCGCGGAGATCGAGTCCGTCTACGACGTGCGGCCGCGCGTCGGCGACAACCTTCTGGACCTCCTATCCCACATGCCCGAGGTGCTCGCGCAGGTTCGCCCGGTTTGGTCGCGAGCGCTCGCGGGCGAGGAGTTCACCCTGGTCGAGGCATTCGGCGATCCGCAGCGTCGACGCCGGCACTTCGAGGTGAAGTTCACGACGCTGCGGGACGCGCAGGGGACGCGGATAGGCGCCTTCCAGTACGTCCAGGACGTGACTGAGCATCTGCGTGAGCAGGAGCGGCTCTCTCGCGCCGAGGAGACGCTTCGGCACACCCAGAAGCTGGAAGCCATCGGCCAGTTGACCGGTGGCGTGGCCCATGACTTCAACAACATGCTGACCATCATCCGTTCGTCGGTGGAGTTCCTGCGTCGCCCGAACCTCGCGGAGGACCGGCGCACCCGCTACCTGGAGTCGGTCTCGGATACGGTGGATCGCGCCGCCAAGCTGACGAGCCAGCTTCTCGCCTTCGCCCGGCGGCAACCCCTCAAGGCCGAAGTATTCGATGTCGGCGCCCGCCTGCAGGACGTGTCGAACATGCTGGGCGCGGTGACCGGCGCGCGCATCAAGCTCGAAACGGAGGTGCCTGCTCAGCCCTGTTATGTGCGAGTCGACGCGAGTCAGTTCGAAACCGCGCTCATCAACTTGGCGGTCAACGCGCGAGACGCCATGGACGGCGAAGGCACGCTGACCCTGCGGCTCGACGGCAGCCGCCCGATGCCCCGCGTCCGCTCGCACGCGGGCGCGGCCGGTCCCTTCGTCGCCTTATCGGTGACGGACGGCGGGACCGGCATCGCACCGGACCTGCTGCCGCGGATCTTCGAGCCATTCTTCACGACGAAGTCGATCGGCAAGGGCACGGGCCTCGGGCTCAGCCAGGTCATCGGCTTCGCCAAGCAGTCGGGGGGCGACGTCGACGTCTCCAGCGAGGTCGGGCACGGGTCGACCTTCGTGCTTTACCTGCCGCAGACCGATCCGCCGACCATCCCGCAGGACAAGCCCGAAACGGGTCCCGCCGAGGCGCCCGAGGCATCGCGCAGGCTTTGCGTTCTCGTGGTCGAGGACAATCCCGACGTCGGGCGCTTCTGCACGCAGATCCTGGAGGATCTCGGTCATGCCACCGTCTGGGCGCTCGACGCCGAGTCGGCGCTCGCTGAGATCGAGCGGGCACCCGCCCGGTTCGATGCCGTCTTCTCGGACGTGGTGATGCCAGGCATGGGCGGCGTCGCGTTGGCCCGGCGATTGCGGTCGAGCCATCCCGCACTGCCGGTGATCCTGACGACCGGCTACAGCGACGTGCTCGCCCGGGACGACGCTCACGGCTTCGAGGTCGTGCGCAAGCCCTACTCGGCGGCGCAGGTCGCCGGTGCCCTCCGGGCGGCGGCGCCCATACGACGGCGTGCATTCGTGTGAATGCTGCCTGTCGAGCCGGATCAGGAATGTGCCAGTACCGCGACCGGACCGAAGATCCACCTGTCATCCGAACCGCGCCGATACCTTCTTCCAGGATGGTGACGAAAGCCGCCGGAGAACAGACTTGGGCGCATCACCGCCATAGCTACGGCGGAACCTGCGTCCGCTTTCGGGATCCGCAGGGCCGCGCGTGACTGACTGCGCTGGGTCGCCAGCGGAACGTCCACAAATGGCCGCCCTCATCTCAGCAGCTTCGATTGGGGTGCCTTCTCGCCTCGTCGGCATGGGCCGGCGAGGCGACTGACGATGGGATACTCCGCACTTGATCCGGCTACGAAAGGCCGGCCTGCCTGGAACGCCGGCCGCAAGCTCGGCGCCAAACGAGCCCTCAAACCTCAGCAGGTCTGGGCCATCCGGTTCTGGCTCAATCGCGAACGGCGCGTGCGCGACCGCGCGATGTTCGACCTTGCCATCGACAGTAAGCTGCGAGGCTGCGACATCGTCAAACTCAAGATTGGCGATCTCGTCAGCGGCGGCCGCGTCCGCAGCCGGGCCATCGTCATTCAGCGCAAGACCGGCCGGCCGGTGCAGTTCGAATTGCTCGAACCAGCGCGTACCAGCATCCTGGCATGGCTGGAGGCCAGGGGTGGATCGCTCGACGACTTTGCCTTCCCGAGCAGGCTCGATGGCGTCACTCATATCAGCACCCGGCAGTATGCACGCCAGGTCCACGAGTGGGTCTCGGGCATCGGGCTGCGAAGCGAGGATTACGGGACGCACTCGCTCCGTCGCACGAAGGCGTCGTTGATCTACAAACGGACCAGCAATCTGCGAGCGGTGCAGATCCTACTGGGCCATACCAAGATCGAGAGCACGGTCAGGTACCTCGGTGTCGACGTCGAGGATGCCCTGACCCCGGCAGAGGGAACTGAGATTTGAGCGTTCGGCCCCTCAGCTTCAGTGTCGAGGGGCTTCGAAACTACTCTGGCAGCAGTGCGCCCAACCCGGTCAGTCCGAGCCGTTCTGACGTTTCTCCATTGCGGACATTGGCGTGAGAGCTGCCACGCATGACTGTTCGCAAATGGCGCGACCGTCGGCGGGTGATTGCATCGTGTCACCGTCGTAGGCTGACCGACACGAGTGGGTACGCTTAACCGCGAGACTGGCGCGGCGCTCAGGACATGCCGAGCCTGCTCGGCGCCTGCGGGAAGTCACTCCCTGAGCATCTCGGGGGGCTTCTCGTCCGGCATCGTCTCACGCACGTGGTGCCGGACGATCTTGGCGCTGAACGGCTTGCCGATGAACGTCGCGCCCTCAGGCAGATCGCCCGATCCGGGCTCAGCATGACCCGAGGCGACCACGACCGCGACGTGCGGCCAACGCTCGGCGGTTTGGCGGGCGAGGTCGAAGCCGTCTTCCCCCTCGGGCAACTGCACGTCGGTGAAGAGAAGTTGGACCACGTCGTGGTGCCGTTCCAGAACATGCAGAGGCTGGGCGACGTTCATCGCCTCCAACACCCGAAAGCCCGCATTTTCGAGGATGCTGGTAGCCTCCATCTGGATGAGGGCGTTGTCATCGACGACGAGGGCGTGGGGCGCATCGCCCGAATTTGTCTGTGTCACGCAATAACAATGTCCCACCTGGCCGGTATGATCGCCGGCCAACACAGTTTAAATCGATGCTCGCAATAGCAGAAAGCAACGCTCGTCATCCAAACTCGACCTACCTGTCGGAACCGTGGAACCGTTTAGAGAGCTAAGCCGCAACTGTGTGATTGCCCTTCGCGACCATGCAGGCCGAGGCAGCCCAACCATGAAGCGCATCACCTTTTACATCCGCGGCGACCGGCGCGTCCTGCTCGCCCGGTCGGAGCGCGAGGCGGCGCTCATGGCGGAGTCGGTCATCCGTCGCTACGACGACCCGCCCGGCAGGGTCGGCTTCATCATCGACGCCTCGGACGCCCAGGCAAGCGCGCGCATCGCGGCCTACCTGGACGATGCCGCCCAGGAGATGGAACTCGCATGAGCTCTTCGTCCACCCATCGACCGGGAGGTGGACCGATGTGCGCGATCCGCGGCGCGGCGAGTGGCGCCTGGATGCATCAGCCGCCGACCTCGATATCGCTACTCCCCTCCTTCCATGCGACCGGACCGGTGGCCAACGACAATCGGGCACGCAAGCCGCGGAACGGTTGGGGCGCAGCCGATGCCCTCGCCATCGCGTGGCGGCTCCTGCTCGGGGCCAGCGGCATCGGCATGATCGCCACCACAGCATGCCTGCTCGACCTTGGCCGTTAGGTCCCGTAGTCGACCATCCGAGGTGCATGCCCGTTCGAAGGTCTAACGGGTAGCGAGGCCAGTAGGCCACGCATACGTGACGGAACGGTCGCGGCGCGCTCACCGTATCTCGGTGGAGGTGCGCTCGTCACCGGAGAGGCAGAGGCGCATGGAAGCGACGATGGTGCAGGGCGAGGCCCCCGCGACGAGCCGCGCCGTCTCCGCAGCCGCCGCCCTGGGCGCACTCGGCATCGTCTACGGCGACATCGGCACCAGCCCGCTCTACGCCCTGCGCGAGACCATCAAAGCTGCGGCCGCTGACGGTCCGCCGCAGCGCGAGGCGGTCCTCGGCTCCGTCTCCCTCATCCTGTGGTCGCTCGTGGTCATCGTTGCGCTGAAGTACGCCATCCTGATCCTGCGCGCCGACAACCGCGGCGAGGGCGGCATCGTCGCCATGCTGGCGCTTCTGGGCGAACGGCACGCACCTGCCCGCTCCCGCGGTGGTCTGTTGCTCGTCGTCGGAATGATCGGCGCGGCCCTTCTCTACGGCGACGGCGCGATCACGCCGGCCATCTCCGTCCTGTCCGCCGTCGAGGGGCTGAAGCTCGACGCGCCGAGCGTCGTGCATCAGCCACGAGACGGTGGTGGCCTCGGAGAAACGTCCCGGCATGGCGGGTTGGCGCGAGGAGGTCTTCGCGCTGATGCAGCGCAATGCCGAGGAGACGGCGAGCTACCTGTGCGTACCGGCCCGGCAGGTGATGGAGGTCGGCACCGAGATGGAGGTGTGAGTGGTGGCCGTTCGACGAAGGCGTAGGGCGCGATGAGGACGCCGAAGGGCTTTGCCGAGTTCGCCTCACGGGTGGCGCGCGCCGCGGGTCGGCCGACGACCTTCGCGCTCAGCCTGATCCTCATCGTGGTCTGGGCGGTCACGGGGCCGCTGTTCGGCTTCTCTGACACGTGGCAGTTGGTGATCAACACCGGGACGACCATCGTGACGTTCCTGATGGTGTTCCTCATCCAGAACACGCAGAACCGGGATGGAGCGGCGATCCAGGCCAAGCTCGACGAGCTGATCCGAGCGAGCGCGGCCCAGAACCGCTTCATCGGCATCGAGGGCTTGGCGGAAGAGGAGCTCGACGAGTTGCGCGCCAGGCTCGCGCTCCACAACGGTGCGCCTTCGAGCTCGGTGATCGAAGCCGCCGATCAGGCAGAGGCTGCCGCCGATGTCACAGCTCGCGAGGCGGCGCAACGAGTTGCCGGGTCGCCCAGCTATCCGAGATGAAACAAGCGTACAGCCCTGGGCCGTATGGCATCCGATGCGGCCTGACCCATCGGACGAGCAGCCACGCGCTTCCGTCCCGGGCCGGGGACGTCATCGCCTAAACGTCCGCCGCACCGGGACAGGCGAAGCTTGCCCACGTCCGCTCCGCCTTCACGCTCTCGCACGAGACGTATGGCAGCCCGCCCATGACACACGAGCTGCGCGAGCAGGGCTTGGCGGCAGGCCGGCGACGCGTGGCCCGGCTGATGCGGGAGAACGGGCTCAAGGCCCGCCAGCCGCGCCGCTTCCGGCGCACCACGGACAGCAGTCACGCCTTTCCAGTCGCCCCCAACCGGCGCGCCAAGGACTTCACGGCAGCAGGGCCGGATCGGAAGTGGGGCGCGGACATCTCCTACGTCTGGACGCGGGAGGGCTGGCTGTACAGGGGTGGCTGTACCTGGCGGTGGTCCTCGATCTGTACTCCCGACGGGTCGTGGGCTGGGCGGTGGGCGATCGCCTTCACAAGGAACTTGCACTGGCTGCGTTGCGACGTGCCCTTTGGTCTGGCGCACCGCGTTCCAGACGCGAGCCGAGGCTATCGACGCGCTGGCCCGTYACATCGATGGCTTCTACAATCCCCGACGCCGTCACTCGGCACTCGGCTTCACAAGCCCCACCCAGTTCGAGAGGGGCATCGCCCACCAAACCGCTCTCCACTGAACTGAAGCAAGTCCATAGAACCCGAAGGCGATCTGCGAGCGGACAGGACTGTGACGGGACGGCACTCCCTCCAGCTCCTATCAGGTCACGTCTCGTGACGCCCCGGGTGCAGCCTGGAGGGCCGACAGATCAACGCCATGACACGTGGTCAATCGTAAGCACGGGTCAGGCCTTCCAGGCTGCACGCACCTTCTCACAGTCGTAGGCGTCGCCCACCGAGCCCATAGAGGGCCGCACGCCCGCTTCGCGGCAGCGACCGAAGGCCAGCGACGTGTATTGCGATCCCTGGTCGGAGTGGTGGATCACATCGCGCGGCCGGCGCTGCATGATGGCCATCTCCAGTGCGTCGAGCACGAGTTCGGTCCGCAGGTGGCTGGCCATCGACCCGCCCACGACGCGCCGGCTCTAGGCGTCGACCACCAAGGCGAGGTAGAGGAAGCCCGCGGCGGTCGGCACGAAGGTGATGTCACCTACCCAGAGCTGGTTGGGGGCCTCGGCCGAGAAGTTGCGGTCCACGAGATCGGGCGCGGGGCGGGCCTCCCGGTCGCGTCGAGTGGTCACGACGCCTCCGCGCCGGCGGCTGACGCCGACAAGGCCCGCCTCGCGCATCAGCCGCGCAATGCACTTGCGTCCGTGTCGTGCGCCCGGCGCTGCCAGCGTAGCGTGCACGCGCGGCGCGCCGTAAGTCTCGCCCGACCCAGCGTGAACGGTGCGGATCTGCTTCAACAACGCGGCATCCGCCACGGCACGGACGGAGGGCGCGCGCTGCCGCCGAGCGTGATAGCCGGCATCCGACACGCCGAGCACGCGTGCCATGGCCGCAATGGGGAAGACGGCCTGGTTCGCGCTCATGAACGGGAAGAGCCCGACGGAACCGCGCCGCTCTCCCGTGCGAACCAGGCCGCGGCTTTTGAGAGGATGTCGCGCTCCAACCGAAGCTGCCGCACCTCGCGGCGTAGACGGGCCAGTTCCTCCCGCTCGGCGAGCGCCAGGACGTCACTCTTGGAGGCGCCACAGCTCTCACCGCGGTCGGCTTGAGCGACCCAGTTGCGGATGGCCTGGGCGGAGGGCTCAAACTCGCGGGCGAGATCAGCCGGGTCGCGTCCGGCGCGGACCAATTCGACCATCTGACGGCGGAACTCGGGGGCGTAGGACGGGCGTGTATGAGGCATGGAGCGCACCTCGTGCGGAAAGTCTGAAGGGCTCCACGAGACCGGGTCAACTCCAGTCGGTGCTGACTCATTCTAGGGCGGCTGCATCCGATCCCCGTGTCTTCCGGGTCACAGGGCGGACGGATAGTTAAAGCCGGCTTCCACGTTGCGGGCTTCGTCGCGGACCGTTGGAGATGAGGATGGCACAAACGGTGACTTGCCGCTTCGTCGACTGCCCGGATGGGAGGTTTGCAGTCTTGGCAGTTCTCAGCTCAGGTTCGGTGTACCGATGCGGCGGGTTGTTGACCTTGGCAGAGGCGAACGCGTCCGTTGAGACCCTGCGAGCCCTGTTGGCCGCTTTTGGAGCGCAGCTCGTCGCGGAGGCGAGCGAAGGCTTCGGCACAGGCGTTTCGGCAGCCCAAAGCGAATGAGAGCGATGCGGGAAATTGGGTGGCGCCGGACTGCCGCGCGAACGAGGCGCCATGGGGGCGCAAGCGGAACCGTATGCATCATTCGGACGCTTATGAGGTCACGTTCCCCTCCGGGACCGATGGGGTGGGTTCTCGCCTCTCGGTGACCGGACATGGCACACCTATCCCGCCGGTCCCATGCTCGCCACCACGCATCTTTCGCTCATCAACGTGTTCACCGGCGACATCCAGGGGGGACTCGGGCCCTTCCTGGGCACTTGGTTGGCTGAGACCGGCGGCTGGTCGCCGGCGCGGGTCGGGTTCGTCACAACGCTGGTGGGGGTCGGTGCCCTGTTCCTCAGCGGTCCAGCCGGCGCGCTCGTCGACCGGATCGGGCGCCCCCGCCTCCTCATCGCCGGCGCCTGTGCGGCCATCCTCGCCGGCACGATGCTGGTCTTGCCCGCCACGTCGTTCCTGGCTGTGTTCGCCGCCCAGATGCTGGCGGCGGCCGGCGGCGTGCTCCTTCTACCCGCTGTCACCGAGCTGACCCTCGGCATCGTCGGCAAGGACCGCTTTCCGAAGCAGCAAGGACGCAACCAAGCCTATAACCATCTCGGCATCCTGATCGCGGCCGGCCTCATCAGCTTCGGCACCGCTCGTCTCGGACCGGCTGTGGCCTTCTGGGTGCTCGGTGCCATGGCCCTGCTGGCCATCGCGGCCAGCGTGACGACCCCGGGGCACTGCTACAACGGACGCCGTGCGGTCGGCTGGAAGGAAGACGATCCTGACGACAAGCCGGAACGGGCGACCACCCGAAGCGTGCTCTCGAACCGCAAACTGTTAGTACTGGCGATTTCACTTGCTCTGTTCAACCTCGGCAATGGAGGCATGCTGAGCCTGCTCGGGCAGAAGCTTGTTGCGGCCGGCAGCGACGCCACGGCCTGGACGGCTCGTTACGTCATGGTGGCACAGCTCGTGATGATCCCGGTGGCGCTGTTCGCGGGCTCGCTGGCGGACAAGCGCGGACGGCGCAAACTGCTGCTCGTGGCGCTGGCGGTGCTGCCGGTGCGTGCGGCGCTGTCCGCCTTCATCGACGATCCGGTGTGGTTGCTCTCAGCCGAGATCTTCGACGGCGTCGCCTCCGGCATCGTCGGCGTTGCCGTGCCGGTGGTGGTAGCGGATCTGACCTGGGGCTCGGGTCGCACCCAGACAGCGCTGGGCACCGTCAACGCGGTGCAGGGCATCGGCGGAGCACTGTCCGCCTGGTACGGCGGCCTGGCGCAGTCTCTGCTTGGCTGGACTGGAGCGTTCCTGGCGCTCGGTGCGCCTGCCCTCGTGGCTCTAGCGCTGGTCATCTGGCTAGATTCAACTGCGGAACCGGGTCGCCGCACACGCCGGCGCGAGTTGAGGGCTGCAGCCCTGCAGCCCGCATGAGAGCTTACAACGGGCTCGCTGATCCGACGATGTCATTGGGTGGCGTATTGGCGGTAGTGATACCCGCTTAATCTATGACGCATTGACTCCTTACGCTCACACTCTGGTCCTTATCTATATGAAGAAGGCACAGCATTGACCCAAGGGCCTTCGGTTTGCAACGATGCGAAACGCAGCAGCACGACACGTTTGCTTCTGGCGTTTGCATTCCGAAAGCAGACGAGCCGTAATCGGCCCGACTACGTCATGTCGGATCGCTGGCGCGTAGGACCGGACATTCGGCTTGGCGCCCGTTGCGGCTGCTTAGCCGATCTCGGCGGCGTCTCCGAAGCGGACCTTGCAGCAGCTCAGCTTATCGGCCTTTAGGGCCTGTCGTCGCCTGAACGGACTGGCGGGGCTTGCGTTTTCGTCTCTCCAAGGCAGGAGGGATGATGCTGAGCGACGCGCAATGGTCTGAGCTGGAGCCGCTGGTCGAGGCGTGCCGTCCGAAGGCCAAGACGCCACCGCAGGACCTGCAACGCACACTCTCGGCCATTCTCTGGCGGCATCAGAACGGGGCGAAATGGCGGGCCATTCCGGAGGATCTTGGTCCTTGGTGGCGGGCCGCACAGA
>NZ_JBFULT010000028.1:0-29460 GCF_054049755.1 Bradyrhizobium sp. P5_C11_2 | reverse complement strand
GCAATCCAGAGTCTTTCCGCGGAGGGATTCTGGATTGCTTCGCTGCGCTCGCAATGACGAGGTGGAGGAGGTCTCGCGCCAAACTCCGCTCTCGTGCCCCGGACGCAGCGCAGCGCTACTTCAGCGGTGCGCTGCAGAGCCGGGGCCCATGTCTCCGAGCAATTCGTGTCGCCTTCTGGGTCCCGGCTCTGCGCAGCAGCGTTGCACGCTGCAGCGCGTCCGGGACACGAGAGACCTACACTTCCCGCCGGCTCAGGAACGCCAGCCGCTCGAACAGATGCACGTCCTGCTCGTTCTTGAGCAGCGCGCCGTGCAGCGGCGGAATGAGCTTGCGCGGGTCGCGTTCGCGGAGCTGCTCGACGCTCATGTCCTCGTTGAGCAGCAGCTTCAGCCAGTCGAGCAGCTCGGAGGTCGAGGGCTTCTTCTTCAGGCCGGGCACCTCGCGCACCTCGAAGAAGATCCGCAGCGCCTCTTCCACCAGGCGCTTCTTGATGCCGGGGAAGTGGACGTCGACGATGCGGCCCATGGTGTCGGCGTCGGGGAACTTGATGTAGTGGAAGAAGCAGCGGCGCAGGAACGCGTCGGGCAGCTCCTTCTCGTTGTTGGAGGTGATCATCATGATCGGGCGCTGCTTGGCCTTGATCGTCTCGCCGGTCTCGTAGACATGGAATTCCATGCGGTCGAGCTCGAGCAAGAGGTCGTTCGGGAATTCGATGTCGGCCTTGTCGATCTCGTCGATCAGCAGCACAGGGCGCTGCTCGGCGGTGAAGGCGTCCCACAGCTTGCCGCGCTTGATGTAGTTCCTGATGTCGGACACCCGCGCATCGCCGAGCTGGCTGTCGCGCAGGCGCGACACCGCGTCGTATTCATAGAGGCCCTGCTGCGCCTTGGTGGTGGACTTGATGTGCCAGGTCAGCAGCGGCGCGTTCAGCGCCTTCGCCACTTCCTCGGCCAGCACCGTCTTGCCGGTGCCGGGCTCGCCCTTGATGAGCAGCGGGCGCTCCAGCACGATCGAGGCATTGACCGCGACCTTGAGATCGTCGGTTGCAACATAGTCCTTGGTGCCGGTAAATTTCATCGCACGTCCTTGTTGGTCGTCGGCCGAGGCAACGCCCTGGTCGCGACATGGGAACGGCCGCCCGAGGCGGCCGTTCCTGGTTCGGTCAGGCTTTCAGGCCCGTTTTATCAGCGAAAGGATGACGAGCACAATCACCGCGCCGATGGTGGCGCTGAGGATGTCGCGGAGCATGCCACCGCCGAGGCTGACGCCAAGCTGCGGCAGCACCCAGCCTGCAACCAGCGCACCGATGATGCCGACCACGATATTGCCGATCAGGCCAAATCCCGCCCCATGGACAATCTTGCCCGCGAGCCAGCCTGCGATCGCGCCGATGACCAGTGCCGCGATAATTCCCATCGAAAACGCCCCCAAAAAGAAAGTCACAAGTCCGGCAATTCTAGAGCAAAAACCCTGCCGGTCTAGGCCTCCGCCGTCGCTGGCGCCCCTTGACGCCGGCCACCCGACGGGCAATCTGTCACTCATGTTCCTGCAATTCTTCACCTCATTGCGCGACGCGCAGGTCCCCGTGACGCTGCGCGAATACCTCACGCTGATGGAGGCGCTCGACGCCGACCTCGCGGACTACACGGTCGAGAACTTCTACTATCTGTCGCGCGCCTCGCTGGTGAAGGACGAGCGCAACCTCGACAAGTTCGACCGGGTCTTCGGCACCGTGTTCAAGGGGCTGGAAAGCCTGCTCGAGGCCATGGAGGGGGCCGAGATCCCCGCGGAGTGGCTGAAGAAGCTCGCCGAGAAATACCTGACCGACGAAGAGAAGAAGCAGATCGAGGCCATGGGCTGGGACAAGCTCATGGAGACCCTGAAGAAGCGGCTCGAGGAGCAGAAGGGCCGGCACCAGGGCGGCTCGAAGTGGATCGGCACCGCAGGCACCTCGCCGTTCGGCGCCCACGGCTACAATCCCGAAGGCGTCCGCATCGGCCAGGAGAAGAACCGCAACAACCGCGCCGTGAAGGTGTGGGACAAGCGCGAGTTCAAGGATCTCGACGGCAATGTCGAGCTCGGCATCCGCAACATCAAGGTGGCGCTGCGCCGCCTGCRCAAGTTCGCCCGCACCGGCGCGCCGGACGAGCTCGATCTCGACACCACCATCCGCGAGACCGCCAATCACGGCTATCTCGACGTCCACATGCGCCCCGAGCGGCGCAATGCGGTGAAGCTTTTGGTGTTCTTCGACATCGGCGGCTCGATGGACGCGCATATCGAGCAGGTCGAGGAATTGTTCTCGGCGGCGAAGAGCGAGTTCAAGCACATGGAGTATTTCTACTTCCACAACTGCCTCTATGAGGGCGTGTGGAAGCAGAACAAGCGGCGCTTCACCGACCGCACGCCGACCTGGGACGTGCTGCACAAATACCCGCACGACTACAAGGTCGTGTTCGTCGGCGACGCCTCGATGTCGCCTTACGAGATCATGGTGCCCGGCGGCTCGGTCGAGCATGTCAACGAGGAGCCCGGCTCGGTCTGGCTCGACCGCATCATCCGCACCTATCCGCATTCGGTGTGGCTCAATCCGGTCGCGCAGAAGCACTGGGATTATTCGGAATCCACCACCATCATCAAACGCATCTTCACCAACCGCATGTTCCCGATCACGATCGAAGGTCTGGAAGGCGCGATGAAGGAATTGACGCACTAGCGCTGCTGTCATTCCGGGGCGCGCGCAGCGCGAACCCGGAATCTCGAGGTTCCGGGTTCGATGCTTCGCATCGCCCCGGAACGACGGAAGAGAAGAAGGGAAGACCCATGCCCCAGACCATCACCCGCGGCATCAAGGCGCTGATCGACGAGGCCAATGCCGAGATCGAGACGCTCACCGCCAAGGACGCCATCGAGATCTCCAAGAACGGCGACGTCGTCATCGTCGACATCCGCGACCCCCGCGAGATCGAGCGCGACGGCCGTATCCCCGGCGCGTTCGCCTGCACCCGCGGCATGCTCGAATTCTGGATCGATCCGCAGAGCCCCTATGCCAAGCCGGTGTTCCAGGAGGACAAGAAGTTCGTGTTCCACTGCGCCGGCGGCTTGCGCTCCGCGCTCGCCGCCAAGACCGCGCAGGACAWGGGCCTGAAGCCCGTCGCCCACATCGCCGGCGGCTACGCCGCCTGGCGCGACGCCGGCGGGCCGGTGGAGCAATGGGAGCCGAAGAAGAAGGGGTGAGGGGTGCTTCGCTGTCGCTCCGATCTCCGCTGTCATTCCCCGCGAAAGCGGGGAATCCAGTACGCCGCGGCCCATCCGCTCAATCACAACCGCCTCTGGAATACTGGATCGCCCGGTCAAGCCGGGCGATGACAGCGGAGTTTGATGCGCATTGCTTCAACTTCGGAACGACAAGAAAGACATCCCATGACCCCCACCGATCCCCTCGTCTCCACCGAATGGCTCGCCGCCCACATCAGTGACGCCAACGTCAAAGTGCTCGACGCCAGCTTCAAGCTGCCGGGCGTGCTGCCGCTGCCGAAGGACGATTATCTCGCAGCCCATCTGCCGGGCGCGGTGTTCTTCGACGTCGATGCGGTGTCGGACCATTCCAACCCGCTGCCGCACATGTATCCGAGCGCCGAGCAGTTCGGCCGCGACGCAGGCCAACTCGGCATCGCCAATACCGACACCGTCGTGATCTACGATGCCGGCGGCTGGGTTGCGGCGCCGCGCGCGTGGTGGATGTTCCTGGCTTTCGGCCACGGCAATGTGCGCATCCTCAACGGTGGCCTGAAGAAGTGGCGCGCCGAGGGGCGTCCCATCGAGAGCGGCGAGGTGAGGCCGAAGCCGGCGACCTTCAAGGCGAGCTACGATTCAAACCGCGTGCGCAGCATGCAGCAGCTCGTGGCCAATGTCGAAAGCCGCGCCGAGCAGGTGATCGACGCGCGCGCCGCCGACCGTTTCGAGGGCCGCGCGCCGGAGCCGCGGGCCGGCATCCGCTCCGGTCACATCCCCGGCGCGCGCAACGTGCCCTACAATCTGCTGTTCGATGCTGCGACCGGCACGATGAAGCCGCTCGATGATCTGCGCGCCGCTTTCGCGAGCGCCGGCGTCAAGCTCGACGCGCCGATCGTGACCAGCTGCGGCTCCGGCGTTTCGGCCGGCGTGCTGACACTCGCGCTCTATCGCCTCGGCATCACCGACACCGCGCTCTATGACGGCTCATGGTCGGAATGGGGCCAGGCCGGCGGCCCCCCGGTCGCGACCGGGCCGGCGTGAGGCGTTAATAGCGGCCGCAGGCGAAGGTGCGCTCCCTCRCCCCGCTTGCGGGGAGAGGTTAAGCGGCGTCAGCGCGCGCGCGCCGTCGCGGCGAGCGCGGGCTGTTGCGGCGCGAACGGATCGTAGGTCTGTTGAACCGGTGGCGGCGGGCGCCGCACGATGTGGCGGCGCTTCTTCGCCTTCGCACTGCGCTTGGTCGCCTTGCTCTCCGGCGCGCTGGCGGCGGCCTTGGCCTTCTCCGGTGGATCCTTCCAGGCCGTGGTCGCCGGATCGTTGAACGTGGCGAACCTGGCATTCGCCATGTCGAGTGCTGAAGATGCCAAGGCGGCACTGGTCTCAGTCGACGGCGGTTCGCCGGCGGCGGCAGCCGCAACCTTGTCCACGGGGATGGATGCCGTGGTGTCGGCGACGGTGAGCGTGTCGGTCGTGGCTGGCGCGGCGGCTTCCGTCGTTGCCGGTTCGGCTGCCGGCGTGGCCTCAGTGACTTGCGGCTCGGCCTGTGCGGTCGTCTCGGTGGTCACCGTAGCGGCCTGCTCGGGCTCGCTCGCCGGCAGCGCGATGGTCGGAACCTGGTCCCGCAGCGACGGGGCTGGCGCGGCCGCCTCCGGCTCCGCGCGCAAGGCCGCAAGCACCGGCTGTGCCGGTTCGGACGCCTGCGCGAACACCTGTTCCTGCGGGCCATTCCGCCAGGACGGGTTGGTGACGTACTGCTCGTGCGTCGCCCGCAGCAGCGCGGCGGCGCCGAGGCCGAACACCAGGATGGAGGTTGACAGCAGGATCGCGGCAAACAGGAAGCGAAAGCCGGGAAGCATCGACGGGTTACGAATTTCCGCCCCGGCGGGTGGTGGCTGGGGCCCTTGAGCCATCTGAACGCGGTGACGGTACTGATTGCCGCGTTCGCCACGCGGGGATCGAAGCTCAAAGCGGAGGCGAATCAGGCTGATTCGAACATACCGCAACGATTCCGTGCCGTTCCCCTAAATTCGGGGCCAGGACTCCGGCAATCTACGGCCCGATGCGATTTCCGCCCCCGTGATGCAACGGAGCAACGGTGTGAGCTTGCATCACAAATCGCTAAATCGGGCCAAATCGGCCTGTCATGTCTTGAATGTGCCGCTATCTTCGGTCATCTGGCCGTTAACGGTCCGGACGGGGCCCGGGGACTATACAAGAGCGATGATGATCAAACATTTTCTGACGATATGCGCTGCCGCAACAGTCGCTGCGGCGGGAACCTCGCTCGCTCACGCCCAGAGCTATCCGGTCCAGCAGGCGCCGGGCTATGGCGCCCCGGCCGAATATCGCCCCGGCGACCGCACCCCGAATTTCGACGCGCTGGAAGATGACGACGACGGCATGCCGCAGGCGGCGCTGCCGCCGCCYGGTCCGGTCGATGATCCGCGTTATGGCCGCCCGGCTGGCCCTCCCGTCTACTCCGCCGCCCCGCCGCAGGGCCCAGTGATGTCGCCGGATGATCCCCGTTACGGCCGTCCTGCCGGCGCCCCCGTCTATTCCGCCGCCCCGCCACAGGGCCCGGTGATGTCACCGGACGATCCCCGCTATGGCCGCCCCGCCGGTCCGCCGGCGGTGATCTATGCCGACCGTCCGGGCCAGGCGCCTGGCAGCGACGGCCTGCGACCGCCGGAGGCCGTCGGTGGCCCGGCCGCGACCGGAGCGGTCTCGCAGCAGCCCGCCCTTGGCGCCGATGGCCGGCCGATGTCGATTGCTTCGCTGCCGCCCGAGGAGCAGCCCGACGCCGCTCCGGCGCAGTTGCCGCAGAACCTGCGCCGTCAGGAAGTCTCGCTGGCGACCAAGGAGCCGGCCGGAACGCTGATCGTCGATACTCCGAACACCTACCTCTATTACGTGCTCGGCAATGGCCGTGCGATCCGCTACGGCGTCCGTGTCGGCCGCGACGGTTTCACCTGGACCGGCGTGCAGAAGATCACCCGCAAGGCCGAGTGGCCGGATTGGCATCCGCCGACGGAGATGATCGAGCGCCAGCCCTATCTGCCGCGCTTCATGGCCGGCGGTCCCGGCAATCCGCTCGGCGCCCGCGCGATGTATCTCGGCTCGACCGTGTACCGCATCCACGGCACCAATCAGCCCTCGACGATCGGCAAGTTCGTCTCCTCCGGTTGCATCGGCATGCTGAACGAGGACGTCTCCGACCTCTTTGATCGGGTCAAGGTCGGCACCCGCGTGGTGGTGATGCCGGGTGGCCCGCCGCCGGGAACGGCGACCGCGTCCGCTGCGCCCGTGCCCGGTGCTGCTGGTCCGGCTCCGATGGCTGCCCAGGCTGGTCCGGTCCCGGGCACGCAGCCGACGGTGGTGCCGCCGCTGCCCGCGCCGGTCACCGTGCGCTAGGCGTTCCGCGAAAACTCAGTTTGCAAAAGGGCGTGCTGTCGGCACGCCCTTTGTCGTTCAGGCCAGCTTGCGCGGCAGCTCGCCGCCCTTGGTCCAGGCGTCGATCGCCTCGACCATCTGGCCGTAATGAATGCGCAATCCGTCCTCCGTCGCGTAGCCGAGATGTGGCGTCAGCACGAGGTTGTCGAGCTTGCGGAACGGATGATCGACCGGCAACGGCTCGACCGAGAACACGTCGATGCCGGCGCCCGCGATCTTCTTCTGCTGCAACGCCGCCAGCAGCGCCGCCTCGTCCACGATCGGCCCGCGCGCGGTGTTGACGAGGAAGGCGGTCGGCTTCATCCGCGCGAGATCGGCAGCTCCAACCAGGCCGCGCGAACGCTCGCTCAGCACGACGTGGATGGTGATGATATCAGCCTTTGTGAACAGCTCTTCCTTGCTGGCGTAGCCGACGCCGGCCTCCTTGCACTTCTCCGGCGTCAGGTTCGGGCTCCAGGCGATCACGTTCATGCCGAACGCTTTCGCGATGCCCGCCATCTTGCTGCCGAGCTTGCCGAGCCCGACGATGCCGAGCGTGCGGCCTTCGATCTCGGTGCCGGCAAAGGTCTGCCAGGGCTCGCCCGCATGCATGCGCGCGTTCTCGCGGCCGATGCCGCGGGTCAGTTCCAGGATCAGGCCCATGGCGAGCGGCGCGGTGGGGTCGCGGGAATATTGCGTGCCGCCGATCGCCACATTGCGCGCCTTCGCGGCGTCCATGTCGATCGAGGCGTTACGCATTCCGGAGGTCAGCAGCAGCTTCAGCTTCGGCAGCGCCTCGAACAGGCTCCTGGGGAATGCGGTGCGTTCGCGCATCGCGCAGATGATCTCGAAATCGGCGAGCGCGCTGGCCGCCGCCTGCTCGGAGGCGAAGGGATGGCTGAACACGGTGACGTCGAGGCGGTCGGAGAGTTTCGACCAGTCGGCGACGTCGAGGGCGAGGTTGAAATAGTCGTCGAGAATTGCACAGCGCAACCGCGTCATCAGCGTTCATCCAGGGCAAGGGGTGGCGCAGGCGGGAGCGCCATCATTGGAACTGGGCCATGGTTGCGCGCAATCACACCTGCGCGCAAGCCGCCGACGTTTCAAAAATCCGCTAGGGACGAAGGGTTCAGAGGTCGCGCGGCTTCAGGCGGACCGGCGCATCCATGCCGTGCTTGGCGCGCCAGGCGGGGCCGGGGCCGCGCATGTAGTGCAGCTCGGGCCGGTATGGATTGAAGGCCGTGGTGAAGAAGCGCTTCCAGAAGCCCTTGAGCTCCGTGACGAGCGCGGAGGTGCTGCCGGCTTCTGCCGGAACGGGAAAGGAATTGGTCTCGGTCAGAGCCATGGTGCGGCCTCGCTGTTCTCCCCGCCGCTTCTGCCGCGGGTGGCGTCTTTTCCGGCGCCGTGAACGAGCTTTGGCCTGCTTTATTAAAAAATGGTTTCAATTGTCCGGATTGGCGTCAGCATGGTGTCCGTCCCGTATTCATCCGTGGTGAACGGAGGGAAAACATTGCCCTTTGGGGGCGGGATCGCTACATCGGCGGCAAGCAAATTTCCTCAAATCGAAGGTTTTCGGGACCGATGGCGCGCCAATTCGTCTACTTCATGCAGGGCCTGACCAAGAGCTACCCGACCCGCAAGGTGCTCGATAACGTTCACTTGTCGTTCTACCCGGACGCCAAGATCGGCGTGCTCGGTGTCAACGGCTCGGGCAAGTCGACCCTGCTCAGGATCATGGCCGGCCTCGACAAGGAGTACAACGGCGAGGCCTGGGTCGCCGAGGGTGCCCGCGTCGGCTATCTCGAGCAGGAGCCGCATCTCGATCCGACGCTCTCCGTGCGCGACAACGTCATGCTGGGCGTCGCCAAGCAGAAGGCCATCCTCGATCGCTACAATGAGCTGGCGATGAATTATTCCGAGGAGACCGCCGACGAGATGACCAAGCTGCAGGACGAGATCGAGGCCCAGGGCCTCTGGGATCTCGACAGCAAGGTCGACCAGGCCATGGACGCGCTGCGTTGCCCGCCCGATGATGCCGATGTGACGAAACTCTCCGGCGGTGAGCGCCGCCGCGTCGCGCTGTGCAAGCTGCTGCTCGACCAGCCCGAGCTCCTGCTGCTCGACGAGCCGACCAACCATCTCGACGCCGAGTCGGTGGCGTGGCTGGAAGGCCATCTGCGCAACTATCCCGGTGCGATCCTGATCGTGACCCACGATCGCTACTTCCTCGACAACGTCACCGGCTGGATCCTCGAGCTCGACCGCGGCAAGGGGATTCCCTACGAGGGCAACTACTCGTCCTGGCTGGTGCAGAAGCAGAAGCGGCTGGAGCAGGAAGGCCGTGAGGACGCCGCGCACCAGAAGACGCTCGCCCGCGAGCAGGAGTGGGTCGCCTCATCGCCGAAGGCACGTCAGGCCAAATCCAAGGCGCGCTACCAGCGCTACGAGGATCTGCTCAAGAAGGCGAGCGAGAAGCAGACCCAGACCGCGCAGATCATCATTCCCGTCGCCGAGCGGCTCGGTGCCAATGTGGTCGACTTCGAGGGCCTCAGCAAAGGCTTTGGCGATCGCCTCCTGATCGACGATCTCACCTTCAAGCTGCCGCCCGGCGGCATCGTCGGCGTGATCGGCGCCAACGGCGCCGGCAAGACCACGCTGTTCAAGATGATCACCAAGCAGGAAACGCCGGACAACGGCACCATCACGGTCGGCGAGACCGTGCATCTCGGCTATGTCGACCAGTCGCGCGACGCGCTCGATGGCAGCAAGAACGTGTGGGAGGAAATCTCCGGCGGCAACGAGCTGATCCTGCTCGGCAAGAAGGAAGTGAACTCGCGCGGCTATTGCTCGTCGTTCAACTTCAAGGGTGCCGACCAGCAGAAGAAGGTCGGCGCGCTCTCGGGCGGTGAACGCAACCGCGTGCATCTCGCCAAGATGCTGAAGTCCGGCGCCAACGTCCTGCTGCTCGACGAACCGACCAACGACCTCGACGTCGACACGCTGCGCGCGCTCGAAGAGGCGCTGGAGGATTTTGCCGGCTGCGCCGTCATCATCAGCCATGATCGCTGGTTCCTCGACCGCATCGCGACCCACATCCTCGCCTTCGAGGGCGACAGCCATGTCGAATGGTTCGAGGGCAACTTCCAGGACTACGAGAAGGACAAGATGCGCCGTCTCGGCCAGGACAGCATCATTCCCCATCGCGTCAAGTACAAGAAGCTGACGCGGTGATGGCGGCATGATGCGGGGGGCGCTCATCGCTGCGGTGATCCTTGTCACGTGCAGCTTGTCGCCCGCCCGCGCCGCCGACGCGGCTTTCACCCAGTTCATCGCCTCGCTCTGGCCCGAGGCGCAGGCTGCCGGCGTGTCGCGCGCGACGTTCGACCAGCAGACACGCGGGCTCGAGCCCGACTACAAGCTGCCTGACCTGATCCTGCCCGGGCGGCCCGCGACCGGCGCGCCGTCGCAGGCCGAGTTCGTGCAGGTGCCTGCGGATTACGTCAGGGACGCCTCGATCGCACGCCTTGCGGGCGAGGGGCAGCGGCTGCTGCAAAAATATCGTCCGGCGCTGACGGACATCGAGAAGAGCTCCGGTGTGCCGGCAACGGTCATGCTGGCGATCTGGGGTCGCGAGACCGATTATGGCCGCTACACGCTGCCTTACGATCTCGTCCGCGTGCTGGCGACACAGGCTTATGTCGGCCGCCGCAAGGACACCTATCGCAACGAGTTCATTCTCTCGCTGAAGATTCTCGGCGAGGGCGTGGTGACGCGCAAGGACATGCGCTCGTCCTGGGCCGGCGCCACCGGGCTCACGCAATTCCTGCCGTCCGAATATTACAAGCACGGCGTCGATTTCGACCGCGACGGCCGCATCGACATCTGGCACTCGGTGCCGGACGCGCTGGCCTCCGCCGCGCAGCAGCTCGTCAACAAGGGCTGGCAGAGCGGCGTGCGCTGGGCCTATGAGGTGCAGGCGCCGGCCAAGGTCGATTGCACCAGCGGCGTGCCCGAGGTGACGAAGCCGATCGGACAATGGCTGCGCGAGGGCTTTGTGCCGGTGCGCGGACAAAAGCTGAGTGCCGCCGAGCAGGCGCAGCCGGCCTCGCTGTTACAGCCGGAAGGCATCTACGGTCCGTCGTTCCTGACCACGAAGAACTACTTCGTCATCAAGGAATACAATTTCTCCGACCTCTACGTGCTGTTCGTCGGCCATCTCAGCGACCGCATGACGAGCCCGCTGCCGTTCGCGACGCCGTGGTCGGCCTCGAAGCAAATGCGGACGAAGGATGTCGAGGCGATGCAGCGCGGGCTCACGCGCGTCGGGCTCTACAAGGACAAGATCGACGGCAAGGCCGGCATGCAGACCCGCGCCGCGCTCGGCGCCTATCAGAAGTCGGCGGGCCTCAAGGTCGATTGCTGGCCGAGCGAAGAGGTGCTGCGCTCGATCCAGGCTGCGCGCTGAGCGCGCGCCAAAAGAAAAAGCCCGGCCGAGAGGCTCGGCCGGGCTTCGATCGCGGCGCGTAGGCGCCGTGCGATCAGATCAGTAGCAGACGCGAACCGGGCGAACGACCCAGCCGTAGCCGTCCCAGTAGCGCTGGCGCTGCCAGTAGCAGGGCGGGGGCGGCGGGCCGGGCTCGGCGACATAGACGGGGCCGCCATAGGCCGGGCGGCTCGACGCGATGGCGCCGCCCACGATGGCGCCGCCGATCAGGCCGGCTGCGATTCCGGCGCCGATGTTGTCACCGGCTTTGGCAGACGGAGTGGCGGTGACCAGCGAACCGGCGACCGTCGCAACCGTGAGGGCGGCAACTAAAGTCTTCTTCATGCTCTTGGCTCTCCTGAGAGAATGGGCTCACTCTGTTAGAGGCGCCCGGGTTTCAAAGGTTCACGCACACGCTGATGGAATTGGCCTTGCAGCTAGGAAGCGCGCAAATGGTCAATCCACGGTAAACGCACACGGAGCTGTGACGAGAAAAAGCGGTCTTTTTCAGGCCCCGAGATGAACGGCGCATCCGTAATGAACCGGCCTGCAGCGTCAGCCACAGACTCTGACGCGACGGACGCGCCAGGCGTAGCCATCCCAGAAGCGCTGCCTCTGCCAGACACAGCCGTCGCCGTAATAGTCGTCAGCGACGTAGCCCGGACCCGGCGCATAGTAGCGCGGCGGGTAGTAGCCGGGGCCGTAGCCCGGACCATATGCGTAGCCGGGGCCGGGTCCGTAATAATACGGGGACGCCAGGGCGCCGCCGACAATGGCGCCGCCGATGATCCCGGCGGCCACGCCCGCAGCGACGCCGCGCTGCGCGTGGGCGGGTCCTGCGGCCGAGAGGGCCAGCACGGCGGCGGCAGCGGCTGCCAGGAGCGATTTCTTCATAGTCTCGACCTTTCACACACGGGAACACGGAACTGTTGCGGCTAAAGTTCCATACTTCGCTTGAATGATCAATGAACGGCACCTTTGCCGGGTGCGACCAATCAATACGGGAAGTAGCTCCGCCACGGAGGCGATGATGGGCAGTATGCTGGTGAACACCCTGATTGCGGCTGGGGTCATCTTCGCCATTGGCTATGGCTGGATCACCCATGTCCAGAACCGCGGCCAGCGGCGCTCGCGCGCCGCTGCGGGCGGGGATAGCGGCACCAGCTATTCGGGGACGAGTGACGGCTTCTCGCTGGGGAGCTGGTTTTCGAGCGACAGCTCGACCAGTTCGACCGACAGCGGCAGCTGCTCCAGCAGCGACAGCGGCGGAGGTGGGGATTGCGGAGGCGGCGACGGTGGGGGCGGTGGCGGCGACTAGGTCAGCCTAATCTTGATCCAGCGCAACGCCGTATTTTAGAGCCGTTCTAGGCTGGTTCCGGGCCAGTTTGGAATAGCTTCAAATACCGGTTTTTCCTTTTGCATCCGGCCGGCCCCTTAAATATCGATAGTGGCGCATCACCAAAGGGCCTGCTGCTTTCCATGATCGTCTGTTCCTGTAACGTGCTGAGCGATGACGACATCCGCGCCGCCGTCGCCGAGTCCGACGACGCTGTGCGTCATGCCAAGCAGGTCTATGGATGCCTCGGCTGTAGCGCCGAATGCGGCCGCTGCGCCCGTACCATCAAGACCATTATCGACGAAGCGCTGGGCCCCTGTGCCCAGTCCTGCTGCTCCGGCTGCCCGCACAGCCACACCGTGGCCGCCAATGACGAGACGGCCGAGCCCGCCCAGTTCGCTCTCGCGGCCTGCTGAACCCTCCACCGTCGGCTGAGCTTTTCCCCGGCTGCGTCCCCGTAGCGGGTTGCTCTCGTCCGCGAACTGATTTAGAAGCATTCTAAATTCGGCTTACAACCGATTTTGCCGCAAGAGCTGGAGTGAATCATGCAGGGCGACGCAAAAGTTATCGATTATCTCAACAAGGCACTGCGTCACGAACTGACTGCGATCAACCAGTACTGGCTGCATTACCGCTTCCTCGACAATTGGGGCCTGCGGGACATGGCCAAGGTCTGGCGCAAGGAATCCATCGAGGAGATGGAGCATGCCGACAAGCTCACCGAGCGGATCCTGTTCTTCGACGGCTTCCCGAACATGCAGGTGCTCGATCCCCTGCGCATCGGCCAGAACGTCAAGGAGATCATCGAGTGCGATCTCGCCGCCGAGATGAGCGCGCGGGCGCTCTACCAGGAAGCGGCCACCTACTGTCACAGCGTCAAGGACTACGTCACGCGCGACCTGTTCGAGAAGCTGATGAGCGACGAGGAGCACCACATCGACTTCCTCGAAACCCAACTCGACCTGATCGGCCGCATCGGCCTCGAACTCTACACCCAGAAGCACGTCGGCGGGCTCGAGGGCGAGGGCCATTAAGCTCCGGTGTCAGCCGCACACTCCGCTGTCGTCCCCGCGAAGGCGACGCGAAGGCGGGGACCCATAACCACAGGGAGTAGTGCGGTGCGATGCAGGTAACTCCGAGTCTTCGCCAAACCACTCCCTGTGGTTATGGGTCCCGGATCAGCGCTCCGCTTCGCTGCGCTTGTCCGGGACGACACCGAGCTAGATGAGCCAGCTACAGCTGCTGCTTGTAGCGCTCTTCCACGATCTCCTGACTCTCCGGCTCGCCCAAGCCCGTCTGGTCATGAATGACCTCGACGATGCTCGGCATCACCGAGCGCTGCACCTTCTCCGGCGCCCACAGCTTCGAGCGCATCAGCGCCTTGCCGCAGTGGAAATAGACTTCGCTGACGGCGATGTTCAGCACCGCGCGCGGCGGCTTGCCGAATTCCACCATGGATGCGAGCAGGTCCGGATCGGCCGACAGCGTGCCGCGCCCGCCGACGCGCAGCGTTTCGTCGATGCCGGGCACGAAGAACAACAGATGCACGAAGCCCGAGCCTTCGACGACATTCCGGAAACTGTCGATCCGGTTGTTGCCGGAACGGTCGGGCATCAGCAGTTGATTGGGGCCGGCGACGTGGACGAAGCCGATGCTCCCGCCGCGCGGCGAGGCGTCGACGCTGCCATCGGCGCCCGATGTCGCGAGCACGCAGAACGGCGACATCTCGATGAATTTCTTTGCATGCGCATCGATCGCGGGACGCGCCTTCGCGATCACGCGCGGGCTCGGCTTGGCGTAGATGGTGGCGAGGTCTTCGGCGCAAAGGTCGGTCAACGGCGTGTCTCCACTTCAGCTCCGCGTCAAACTACCGGATCGGGCCGTCTCCAGCCAACGAAATCCGGCCTGCCGTTTGCTACACTGCGTCCGCCGGCACGAAGCAACTGATGATGATGGTGCCGCGGTGGTGGACGTACCACACCACGGCCTGGCCGACCGGATTGCCGCGATCGCGGATGATGGCGCGCTCGGGCACCGCCATCCACTGCCCCTCGATCGGCACCCAATAGCTGCCGTTGCGCACGTCGTATTCGGTGCGATGGCCGTCGGAGATGTCGCAGCAGGGCACGCCGTTCGGCGCCATCACGCTCTTGAACCAGGCGCGGATGTCCGGCGGAACGTGGTCATATTGGCCGTTGTCGAACGCGAAGGCGGCGCCCGTCAGCGCTGTCGTCGCGGCCAGCCAAACACACAGTGCGAGCCTGTACATGCGATCCTCCTCATCGCGTGTCGCGCCATTCTCGCGCGATTGCCCCGCGCGTCGATTCGTATCGTTGGTGCAATTAAGCCCGAGCTGTCAGCGCATTGCATGCTCAAATAATATGCGGCGTGGAGGCGCCGCATATGATGCGTTGCGATAACAGGGGTGCGGTCCGCCGTTCTACATCGTCCGCTGCGGCGCGGTTTGCAGCAATTGCCGGATCTGCTCGCTGTAGAATTTTGCGTTTCCGGTGGTGCCGTGGCCGCGTGTCTCGGTGCTCGCCTGGATCAGGTACAGGCGGCCGTTCTTGACCCGCTTCATCGCAGCGTCCGTGATGCCGGTCTCGGGCGGGTTGCGTTCGTCGTCGGCGGAATTGATCAGCAGCAGCGACGCCTCGATTCCCTCCAGCCTGTCGGCGGCATTGTAGTCGTGCGAGGCCTCCCACTGGTAGATGAAGTCGTTGGCATCCGCCGTGACCGGTGTCGCCAGCCGCTCGTCGACGATCTTGTCGGCCTTGGCGGCTGTCGGCGCCTGCGACTGATAAGCCAGCGTTCCACCGATGCTCGCGATGCCATAGGCGGTGATGGCGTATTTCATCATGCGCGGCTGGCTCGTGTAGTTGCCGCCATTGTAGTCGGGATCGTCGCGGATGGTGTCGAGCATGATCCGCCGCAGCATCCAGTTGCGCGAGGCCATCTCGGTCGGCTGCGAGGCCATCGGGATCAGCGCGTCCATTGCCTTCGGATATTTCTCGCCCCACAGCCAGGTGTGCATGCCGCCCATCGAATTGCCGATGACGAGTCGCAAATGCTTGACGCCGAGCCCTTCCGTCACCAGGCGGTACTGCGCCTCGACCATGTCGTCGTAATCGTATTTGGGAAAGCTCGTCTTCATCCCGTCGGAAGGTTTCGACGATTTGCCGTGGCCGATGCTGTCGGGGATGATGATGTAGTATTTGGCGGCGTCGAGCGGCTGGCCGGCGCCGAACAGCTCGCCCGCAAAGCTCGCGCTCAGCATGCTCGCGGCCGAGCCGCCCGATCCGTGCAGCACCAGCACGGGCTGGCCGCCCGGTTCGCCGATGGTGGTGTAATGCAGCCGCAGCTCCGGCATGACCTCGCCGGTGTGGAATTTGAAATCCTTGGCGATCCAGTCGCCTTGCATAGGTGTCGGATATTCGGCGGCCATCGCCGACGCCGAGATGGACAGCAGGATGGCCGACAGCGCCGCGCAAGAAGCTCTCATGTTTCTCTCCCCATGCGGCTCGTATTCGGCGGCCGCGTTGCGGCGGACCTTAGCAGAACCGTCGGGAAGGATGTAGGATTTAGGCCCCGCCGATCGTCTTTGAGGGAAACATCGGGAGCAGGTGCATGTGCCGCAACATCAAGACGCTGTTCAACTTCGAGCCGCCGGCGACGGAGGACGAGATCCATGCCAGTGCACTCCAATTCGTGCGAAAATTGTCCGGCTTCAACAAGCCGTCGCAGGCCAATCAGGAGGCTTTCGACCGCGCGGTGGTGGAGGTCTCGGACGCCGCGCGGCGCCTCCTGACTTCGCTGCACACCCATGTGCCGGCGCGCGACCGCGAGGTCGAGGCTGAAAAGGCCAAGGAGCGCTCGCGGCTGCGTTTCGGTTAGCGGTTCAGCGAAGCCGTTCCGTGATCTGGCTCACGGAAGGAGACATCTCGGTACGCGATGATGTTCGCCGGGGTTTTGACAACCCGGAGCACGACCATGAGCCGCCCCCTTCTTCCGCTGAAAGCAGGTGCCCTCGTCTTCACGCTGCTGTGGACGGCGTGGATGATGTGGTGGGGCGGCTCGTTCAGCAGCGCCAACGTCGTCATCCTGGCCTTGTGCGGAACGGCGGTCGGCTATCTCTGGTATCGCGCGATGCGCTGGCAGTTCGAGCGCATGGGCATGGTGCCGCGCAAGGATGATTCATCGCGAACGACTTGATCCGGGCGCGTGTCCCGGCCCGGCAGCGCAGCATTGCGTGCCGCGCTGCGTCCGGGGCAGGAGCACGCGGCTAATCCTTGTGGCCGTGCTTCTTCTTTTTCTTCTTCTTCCTGTGCTCGTCGCCTTCACTGTCGTCGCCCTCGTCATCGGCGATGGCATCGTCAGCCTCATGCACGGCTGCTTCGAGTGCCACGCGCTCTGCGGCTTCCTGCTCGCGCTGGCGGCGGCGTTCGTCCCAGGCGTCGAAGAGCTGCTCCAGCCACGGCAACACTTGTTCAATCGGCGGCAGTTGGCCGGCCGGACCCGGCTCGCCACGCGGGCCTTGCGGCCCCTGCGGTCCTGCGGGCCCCCGCGCACCGGCCTCGCCTGGCTTGCCCGGCAGGCCGGCCTTGCCCTGCGGCCCGGCCTTGCCCGCCACTCCAGGCTTGCCTTGCGGCCCCGGCTTGCCGCGTGCCCCGTCCGGCCCGCGCTTGCCCGGATGACCCTGCGGACCCGGTCGCCCTGGTTCGCCCTGCCGCCCGCGCGGACCCTGGGCTCCCTGCCGTCTCTGTTCGTCTGCCACGCCACTGCTCCCTCTGCGGAAGCAAGCTACTTAGCGGTGTTTGACGACAGCAGCAATTGCGAGCGCGCATCGCGCCCGGCTTGATCAACATCAATCGGCTGCAAGGCGCACCGTGTCATTGAATGGCGCACCGCCAGAATCTCGCGAGGAGCGACCGATGCGCGCAGCGTGGAAAATCTTCGCCTTGTTCGCGCTCGTCCTTGCGGCGGCACTCGGCCTCGCCCACCTGCTCGTGCCCGACATCGTGCCGGTCGCCTTTGCCGAAGAGCCGCAGGCGGCATGGGCCGTCATGACCGCCTTCTTCCTTCGCGCGATCGAGCTGATCGCGGCCGCGGTCGCGATCATCGCGCTTGCGGTTCTCGCCGGTGGGTACCTGCGGCACGCGCTGCGTCGCTGGTCCCGCAATGCATCGTCGCGCCGCGTGTCGCAAGCGGACTGATCGACCTTGCGCCGTCACGCACTAATCCTGATAGGCAGGCACGACGATGCCGGAGGCGGCGTAGATCCTGATCTTGTTGCGCAGCGTGCGCACCGACAGGCCGAGCACGCGTGCAGCGCGCGTTCGGTTACCGTCGCAGCGGGCGAGCGTCTGAAGCACGAGCTCGCGCTCGACCTCGTCGACAGTCGCGCCGATCAGAAGCGGAACGATCTGGTTTGGAGCAAGGAATTCTGCGCCCTGCGGCGCGGCGACATGAACAGTGGTCATCAATACACCTCCCGACCAACGCCCGCTTCCATGGTTGGAAGCGGATCGAGAACAAACGACCCCCAAGCCGTAGATCCACGGTGGTCGGGTTTGGTTAATGAACGGTTAATCGCCGGCGATCGCACCAATTGACCTTGGGATTGCCGCGAAGGCGCCGCGATTGGCACGAGATGCATAGTGATGCGGACACATCTCGCGCGCCAAAACAGGTGTCATGCCCCGCGAAAGCGGGGCATCCAGTACGCTGCGGCTTCTCCGTATCTCACGACCGCCTCTGGACGACCGGAGCGTCCGCTTTCGCGGACGATGACACTGAGCAAGTAGAGGGAGAGTCGCCGCTCACACCGTGCGATATCCGCCGTCCACCATCACGATCGTTCCCGTGACGTAGGCCGACAGATCCGAGGCGAGGAAGATCGCAGGCCCGACGATGTCCTCGGGCTTGCCGGTGCGCGCCAGCGGGGTGTGATCGACGAAGGCCTGCACCAGCGCCGGATTGCTGGCGCGCACACTGGCGTTGATATTGGTCTCGATGAAGCCCGGCCCGATCGCGTTGACGCGCACGCCTTCCTTGCCGAGCTCGGCCGCAAGCGCCTTGGTGAAACCGAGCACGCCGTGCTTCGAGGTCGTATACGCCGCTGAGCTTGGCGTGCGCAGATGCACGAAGGACTGGATCGAGCCGATATTGACGATGCGGCCTTTGCTCGCGCGGAGCGGCGCGAGAAACGCCTGCGTCATGTTGAAGACGCCGTTGAGATTGAGCGAGATGATGTCGTTCCAGTCCTTCGCCACCGTCTCCGTGTCAGCGGTGAAGGCGTTGCGGCGGGTGATGCCGGCATTGTTGACGAGGATCGAGACCTGCCCGACCTTGTCGGCGACCTGCTTGGCCAGCGCAAAACAGTCGTCGCGTCTGGTGACGTCGAGCGCAAAGCTCTCGGCCTTGCCGCCGGCCTTGCGGATCTCCCCGGCGGCTTCCGCCACCGTGTCGGCGTTGACGTCGAGCAGCACCACTTGCGCGCCCTCGCGCGCGTAGCCGGCCGCAATCGCCCGGCCGATGCCGGAACCCGCGCCCGTGACGACAGCGATGTGGTCTGCGAGCAAAGCCATGACATTTCCTCCCGGATTCGTTTCTAAATTTCATGAAAGGCTAACTCGAAATTAAGGGGGCGGAAACGGCCGCCTTGGCATACTGATCCTGATTGCTAAACGTTGCGCGCATGATGGAACGGCTTGAATCCTGGAAACTGGCGCTCGAGCGCCTGCGGTCGTCCGCCGACTGGCCCGAGGCCGGCCGGCTCGTGGCCGAGATCGTGCGGATGAGCACCGATGCCACGCTGCGGCAGGCGGCCGATCAGGCGCTTCCCGTGCTGCGCCAGGCCGCCGACAACGACGATCACAACGTCACGCTGGCAGCCCAGCGCCGCCTCGGTGTGATCCTCGAGGTCATCCATGATCTGACCGCGCCGCGCTTCGGCCGCCGCAACGCCATGCCGAAGAAGCTTTCCAGCGAGGATCGCGCGCGCAGGATGCTTGGCCTGCCGCTCGCCGTGCAGCTCACCTGCGACGATATCCAGCAGGCCTATCGCCGCGCCGCCAAGGGCAAGCATCCCGACCAGGGCGGCAGCGCGCAGGCCTTCATCGACCTCGCCGCCGCGCGCGACATCCTGATCCACCCCGGCGCGCACAAGGACGCGTGAGGCTGAGCCACAGAGATCTCGTAGGGTGGGCAAAGGCGCACTGCGCCGTGCCCACCATGTCGCCGGATATCGCGATGGAAGTGGTGGGCACGCTTTCGCTTTGCCCACCCTACCTAGTCTGAGCCGAAGGCTACCTCAGCTCCTGTTCACGCAGCTCGGATAGGGCGCGGCTTCGCCGGGGACGATCGGGCAGAGGTCGATCGGGCTGAGCTCGCGCAGGCGCGCCTGCCAGCGCTCGTCGCCAACCGGCGGCATGTCGCTCTCCACGCCGCGCTCGGCCCATTGGATGGTGTAGTAGTCGGTCGTGCCCTTGAGCGTGATCAGCAGCGCGGTCTCGCTGTGCCGGGTCGGTCCGCTGTCGACCTGGCCGCAGCCTATCACGGCAACGAAGCCTTCGAAGCGGCCGAACGTCATGGCACCGAGCGACCTGGCGGCAAAGCTGTCGGGACAGGCCGATTGGAAGCCGCCCGCGATTGAGCCCGCGAACGTCTCCGGCGATGCACCGGGCGCCAGCGTCATGCCCTTCTCGCCGGTCACGGTGATCATCTGCGTCCAGCGCTCGGTCGTCTCGCCCTTCAGCACGGCTTCGCGGATGTAGTGGCCGCCCTTGGTGTTCTCGAACACCACGGCGAAGTTCGACGGCATCGCGAAGGAGACGAGCTGGCCGAAAATCGGCGAGATCACGCGGAACGATTGCGGCGCCTGCCCGCGGCCTACGGAGACGAGCGCGAGCGACACAGTGAAGATGGCGACTGTCGTGGTGAGCGTGCGCATCGATTGATCCCGCAGGGACTGGATGGAAACGCGAGCGGGCAAGGACGCTAGCATCGCATCCTTGCCCGACCCTTGTCGTCCGCCGATCGAAATCCTACCAGGTGCAGTGGCCGCCCTTCAACGCTTGGTCCTTCAGCACGAGCGCATCGAGAAAGGTCGGAACGGTCGCGCTGACGCGGGCGTAGTCGGAGGGCCACGGCGTGGTCGGAATGCTCTCGTCCCAGACCTGGCAGAAGCCGGTGTCCTGCCAGCGGATCAGGTGATAGCCGGCTTCGGCCGGGCTCGCGGCGACGAAGGCGGTGACGGCGAGACCCACGACAGCGCACAGCACGGAAATACGACGCATGATCAGCTCCTCAAATGAAAGATGTGATGCGCCTCCCGACAATGATGGGGAGGGGTGGTGCGGGACGCTTGGGGTGCGCCCCGGACAAGATGTGAGTAGGCCGCAGGCGGCGACAGGTTCAAAGCCGGCTTGGAGGAAATGCCCGAAATCCGGCCGAAAAATACGGCTGCCCCGCAAAAAATGAGGGCGGGCTGCTCGCGCAACCCGCCCTCGAATTCGATCTGCCGTGAACCGGCTCAGAGCGTGCAGCGGCGATCCGCGCGCAGCTTGATCTGGAGATCCGACGCCGCGGTGAAGGTGGGCTGCGGCTTGCTGACGACCTTGTAGGTCGAAACGCCCCACTGGAACGGCTTGTACTTCAGGTCCTCGTTCCAGACCTGGCAGATGCCGGTGTTGTCCCAGCGGATCACGTAATAGCTGGGCGCCGCGGACGCGGGCACGGCGAACACGGAGGTGGCGATGCCGGCAACGGCACAGAGGGCGAGAACGCGACGCATGAATATCTCCTGTGGGGGAAGGGTGACCCGAAAATTCGTGCGGTAAAAGCAGGTCCTTTGCAAGCCGAGGAGCGGCCGTTTCACGGATATGTCAGAGTGGGGCGGGCACTTGGTTTGGCCGCGTGCCCGGCAAGTCACACGCGCAAGCAGTGGCTCACTTCGCCAGCGAGGCCACCGCCTCGATCTCGATCAGCATCTTCGGGTCGGGCAGCGCCTGCACCACGCAGGTGGTGCGTGCGGGATAGGGCGGCGGGCCGAACGCGCCGGCATAGAGCGCATTCATCGCGGCGACGTCGGCGGCGCGGGTCAGGAGCACATTGACCTTGACGAGGTCGCGCATCGTGGCGCCGGCTTCGTCCAGCACGCGCCTGATGTTGACGACGACATTGGCGAACTGGGCCTCGAACCCGTCGGGCAGCGCGCCCTTGGCATCGAAGCCGGGAATACCGGAGATGAACAGGAGGTCGCCGACCCGCGCGGCAAAGGAGAGCGGCGGCGCCTTGACATGCGGCGGGGGCGCAAAATGCTGGATCGGCATGGGGTCCACCTCGGACGAAGGGCTGAGGCGCATGAGCGTAGCGACATGCGAGGGACTTGCAATCGGCATTCGGAGAGGGGGGGTGGAAACAAAAATGCGAAAACAACCCCATGCACAGTAGGCATCGAGCAGAAATCATTGATCTTTCTTTGAATTCGGGAAAAGCAAAACAATCCTTTGCTCCGTCGGGCAAAACAGGGGCAGAATGGCATGGTGGTGGTTGAGCGTCCTGTCGCGCCAAACTCCGCCGTCATGCCCCGGCTTGACCGGGCATCCAGTACGCCGCGGCTTCTCGGTTCAACCACCGCCGTCTCTGGAATACTGGATCGCCCGGTCAAGCCGGGCGATGACAGTTGAGTGTGTTGCTACAGACCACGACTCCCGCCCATCCCATCATGTTGCCGCCGCGATCGATCGGGTAGATTGCCTCGTCTGATTCGATTCCACCCTTGAAAAATAGCCCCCGGAGACGCCCCATGAAGATCGCATCCACCTTGCGCGCCGCGCTGGTCGCCATCGCCGCCCTTGCCGGCCTCTCGACCGCGGCGCAGGCCGACGGCGGCACGGTGACGCTGACGATCTACAAGGCGGGCTGGATCATCGGCGGTTCCGGCGGCTCGGGCGTGCTGAACTTCCGCGGCCGCTCCTATTCGCTCTCGACCGGCGGGCTCGATTACGGCCTCGTCTTCGGCGGTTCCAAGACCGTGCTGCGCGGCCGCGTCTCCAACATCAACCGTCCCTCGGACGTGGCCGGCGTCTACGGCGCCGCCGGTGCTGGCCTCGCGGTCGGCCGCGGCGCCCGTGCCATCGTGCTGACCAACCAGAAGGGCGCGGTGCTGGAGCTGACGGGCACGCAGGTCGGCCTGATGGCGAATGCGGATCTCAGCGGGCTCGCGATCACGATGCGGTAGCGCTGCGTAGGGTGGGTTAGCGCAGCGGCTGCGCGAAGCGCAGTCCGTTGGGCGTAACCCACCTTCTTGGTGTCCGCGGTGACAGAAGTGGTGGGTTACGCTGCGCTAACCCACCCTACGATCCACTCACCGCCGCATGAATCCGCTCGCAATGCGCGACGAGATTCTTCTGCGCATCGACGAAGACCTTCAGCGGCGTCGGGATCGGAAAGAAGAAAATGTTGGCGATGAAGCCGTAGATGCCGGCATCACAGCTGGTCGGCGCCGCGCCGTGGACAAAGCCCGTTGCGGGCACGATCTCGGCCAGCACCTGCAAATCGGCGAGGCCCCGCGCATAGGCTTGATCGGGCGCGTAGCGGCCGATGCCCTGGAAATGATAGCGCTGCGAATTGTAGGCCTTCGCTTGCTCGAACCCGGCCGCGTCGATCTGCGGATGCTGCGCAATGAACGCGTCGCGGAACGCCGGGTAGAAGCGCTCGTCCTTCCAGCGCGAATAGGACATCACCCAGTAGAGATCGTCGAGCATGCGCGTGACGAGGAGATTGGTTCGGCGCTGCTCCGCTGATAACGCCGCATCGATGGTCAGGCGGTATTTTGCGATCGCATGCGCGATGATCGTCTCGCTGTCGCCGATGGTCTCGCCGTCGTCGACGACATAGGGCAGCTGGCCGCGCGGCGCGGCGGAGGCATCGAAGATGTGCTCATGGACGAACGGCACGCCCGCGAGCTTCAGGAAAGCGTAGACCTTGAGGCCGTAGCCGTTGTTGTCGGCGACGCCGAACAGCTTTGGGTAGGAGTAGAGCGTCAGCATGGGCGGGCTCCTCCGTGTTGCGGAGGCCAGCATGCAGGGGCGCTGGGGCGGACGCAATGGGGACGGTGCGTAGGGTGGGTTAGCCGTTCACAAACGCAGTCCGTCAACACGTGACGGCGCAAGGCGTAACCCACCACGCCACGGCGGCAGTCGATGTTGTGAGAGAGAAGCGGTGGGTTACGCCGCGCGGACTGCGCTTCGCGCAGCCGCGGGGCTAACCCACCCTACGAACGTGATGCGGCGGTGAACACCGCCAATTGCGCCTCGAACGCGCGCCTGAACGCCGGCCGCGCTTCGCCGCGGGCGACATAGGCGGCGATATCAGGATATTCGTTCAACAGGCCCGATGCGTTCAACCGGCGCAGCACCGTCACCATCATGAGGTCGCCGGCGCTGAACGCGCCGTCGAGCCACTCGGCACCGCCCAGCCGACGGGACAATTCGCCGAGCCTGATACGGACGCGATCCTGCAGCATAGGCAGGCGCGCCGCGTACCAGCTCTTGTCGCGCTCGAACAGCATGGCCATTCCGAGCTCGACGATCGGGGGCTCCAGCGTGTTGAGCGCGGCAAACATCCATGTGATCGCGCGGCACCTCGCATTCGCCTCGTCAGGCAGCAGCCCGGCATGGCGCTCCGCGATGTGGAGCACGATCGCGCCGGACTCGAACAAGGCGAGGTCGCCGTCCTCATAGGTCGGAATCTGCCCGAACGGATGCAGCGCAAGATGCGCGGGCTGCTTCATCGCGCCGAACGACACCAGGCGGACGTCGTAAGGCTGGCCCACCTCCTCGAGCGCCCAGCGCACCCGCATGTCGCGCGCCTGTCCCCTGCCGCGGTCAGGCGAGTTTTCGAAGGCTGTGATGGTGGGGATCATCGGGAGGCTCCGGGTGGTGCGTGGTGCCGGCGCGACGGGCATCCGGTTTTCGCGCTTTGTACCCGGAGGACGAACCACCGGCAGAGATTCCGACAAGCTCTCGCGTTTTTCTGGGCGCTGGGTAGAGCGCACCGTGCTGCCAAACCCCCGCTGTCGTCCCGGCGAAGGCCGGGACCCATAACCCCAGGGAGTGGTTTGGCGAAGACTGGTGGTCCGGTACGACTTTCATCGCCACCGACAGACCTCGCGGTATGGGTCCCGGCCTACGCCGGGACGACAACTGAGTGCGGGGCCCCCTACGAACCGATCCACTTCGCAAGCTCGCGCCACGGCTCCAACGTCCAATGCCCGGACGCCGCGCCAGACGGCGAGGGGAGCACGAATATCTCCGGCAGGCTTCCATCCCGCGGCTGCCGCCCCAGCGCAATCACGCTCGACGGCCTGCCGTAAAACAAGCTCGCAGCCTTCTTGCTCGTGAACGCAATAGTCCGCGGCCGATACTTCTCGATCTTGGCCCTGAACCCCGGCACGTCGATCGTCTCAGCCGCGATCTGGTGATCCATCCCGGCACCGGACTTCGAGAGATCGGTGAAGCCGATCCCGAGATCGAGCAGCGCGGCAAACTCGCCCGGCTGATAGCGCCGCGGCGTGATCCCGGCCTCATGGATCGCGCGCCAGAAGCGATTGCCGGGATGGGCGTAGTAGTGCCCGACCTCGGCCGAGCGCGTAGAGGCGGCGGTGCCGACGAAGACCAGGCGGAGGTCGGGGCGGAGCTGGTCGGGGAGGCGGTGGAGGGAGGTGTCGGGCAAGTCAATTATCCGCGGCTGTAGCCCGCATGAGCGGAGCGATATGCGGGACGACAAAGACCCCGGATGTCGCTACGCTCATCCGGGCTACGCTTGCTGTTGTAGGGTGAGCCAAGGTGACTAAGAACTGCCCATCAGGTTCGTCGGGGTGAAGATGCAAGACCAGTTCGAGTGGCCCGAGCCCGAGCACGAAGCCGACAAGGTCATTTTGCGTAACGTCCGCAACCATGGCTGCCATATCGTAGGAATACCCGATGCCAATCCGCCGTTTGCATTTTCAATCGGCCTGTTTCTGAACTATGGCCACCCCGAACTCGTCATCTTCGGCCAAAGCGGCGAAAACGCGCAAGCCATCATCAACCTTATCCGCGATCGCGTCGCGGCAGGGCATAAATTCGTCGATGGCGATATCTCCGACGAGATGCTGGAGAACGGCTACAAGCTCGGCTTCTGGCAGGTGCCATTCGGGGTCTACCCTGAGTATCTCGGCACAGCGATCTGGTTCTACCGGAAATCGCGGCGCGCATTCCCCTGCCTCCAGGTCATCTGGCAGGACGTCAATCGGCGTTTCCCCTGGGAAGCGGAATGCTCGTCCGCTGTCAAAGAGGATCAGCCGTTGTTGAAGAAGACGGTTTCTTGAAGCGAAGTTTCGCAAAAAAAAGCCGGGCTATCTGCCCGGCCTTTCATTTTCGGATGGATGCCCGGGTCAAGCCCGGGCATGACGAGGCGGGTGCCCTCACAACACCCGGTTACTCTCCTTCACCTTCTCCGCATCCAGATAAACGCTCGACCCCATCTCCTTGAACTTCGCGCTCATCTGCTTCATGCCGTCCTCGGCGGTGCCGCTCAGCGACATGCCGATCGAGTTCGGGTCGTTCAGCGTCGCCGCATAGTCCCGCACGTCCTGCGTGATCTTCATCGAGCAGAATTTCGGGCCGCACATCGAGCAGAAATGCGCGACCTTGTGGGCTTCCTTCGGCAGGGTTTCGTCGTGGAAGTTCTTGGCGGTGTCGGGGTCGAGGCCGAGGTTGAACTGGTCGCTCCAGCGGAAGTCGAAACGGGCGCGGGAGAGCGCGTCGTCGCGGAGCTGGGCGGCCGGGTGGCCCTTGGCGAGATCGCTGGCGTGGGCGGCGATCTTGTAGGTGATGACGCCGACCTTGACGTCGTTGCGGTCGGGCAGGCCGAGATGCTCCTTCGGCGTGACGTAGCAGAGCATGGCGCAGCCGAACCAACCGATCATGGCCGCGCCAATGCCTGACGTGATGTGGTCGTAGCCGGGCGCGATGTCGGTGGTCAGGGGCCCGAGCGTGTAGAACGGCGCTTCGCCGCACTCCTTGAGCTGCTTGTCCATGTTGATCTTGATCTTGTGCATCGGCACGTGGCCGGGGCCTTCGATCATGACCTGGCAACCCTTGTCCCACGCGATTTTTGTGAGCTCGCCGAGCGTCTCCAGCTCTGCGAACTGCGCGCGGTCGTTGGCGTCGGCGATCGATCCCGGGCGCAGGCCGTCGCCGAGCGAGAACGAGACGTCATACTTGCGCATGAGGTCGCAGATCTCGTCGAAATGGGTGTAAAGAAAACTCTCCTTGTGATGCGCCAGGCACCACTTCGCCATGATCGAGCCGCCGCGCGAGACGATGCCGGTGACGCGGTTGGCGGTGAGGTGGATGTATTGCAGGCGCACACCGGCGTGGATGGTGAAATAGTCGACGCCCTGCTCGCACTGCTCGATCAGCGTGTCCTTGTAGAGCTCCCAGGTCAGCTGCACCGGATCGCCGTTGCACTTCTCCAGCGCCTGGTAGATCGGCACGGTGCCGATCGGCACCGGCGCGTTGCGCAAAATCCATTCGCGGGTGGTGTGGATGTTGCGGCCCGTCGAGAGGTCCATCACGGTGTCGGCGCCCCAGCGGATCGCCCACACCATCTTCTCGACCTCTTCCTCGACCGACGAGGTCACCGCCGAGTTGCCGATATTGGCGTTGATCTTGGTGAGGAAGTTGCGGCCGATGATCATCGGCTCCAACTCTGAGTGGTTGATGTTGCAGGGAATGATGGCGCGGCCGCGCGCGATCTCAGCTCGGACGAACTCCGGGGTGATGAAGGCGGGCACGGAGGCGCCAAAACTCTCGCCGTCGGCAAGGGCTGCCTCCGCGCGCTCAAGCTGCTCCTTGCGGCCGAGATTCTCGCGCGCGGCGACGTAGATCATCTCCTTGGTGATGATGCCGGCCCGGGCGAATTCGAGCTGGGTGATCTTGTGGCCGTCGAGGCCGCGCAGCGGCTGGTGATAGGCCGAGAAGGCGCGCGCGGCCTTGTCGGCGGAGACGCTGCCATTGTCTTCCGGCTTGATCTGGCGGCCTTCATATTGCTCGACGCCGCCGCGCTCCAGCACCCAGGCCTTGCGGTTGCGCGGCAGGCCGGCGTTGACGTCGATGGTGACGCTGGGATCGGTGTAGGGGCCGGAGGTGTCGTAGACCGGCAGGTTCGGCTCGCCGGCACCTTCGGAGAGGATGATCTCGCGCAAGGGCACGCGCAGGTCGGGCGCGGCATCGGGCGATGCGAAGATCTTTCGCGAGGACGGCAGCGGGCCGGTGGTGACGGCGGGGACGGTCTTGTCGGGGTTGGAGCGGATGTTCATGGGATCCTCCGGTTAATTCTGGTGTGCGTGCGTTTGAGCGACGGCGGTGAAATCTTGCTCCGTCATTGCGAGGAGCCCTTGCGACGAAGCAATCCAGACTGTCTCTGCGGAGAGACTCTGGATTGCTTCGCTGCGCTCGCAATGACGAGTGGAGAGAGGGCGCATCACGCCGCCTCCGCGGACAGGCCGAGCCATTGCCGCACCCGCGCATCCGGGTCGGCATTCTGCGTGACGTCGCTGACGACGGCGATGGAATCCGCGCCGGCGGCAAAGATCTCCGCGGCGTGCTCGAACTTGATGCCGCCGATCGCGACCAGCGGGATGGAGCCGATGCGCTTCTTCCATTCCGTGATCTTTGCAATGCCCTGCGGCTCGAAGCGCATCGACTTCAGCGTGGTGAAGAAGATCGGGCCGAGCGCGACGTAGTCGGGCTTGGCGGCGAGCGCGGTCGCGAGCTCGGCGTCGTCATGGGTGGAGACGCCAAGCGACAGGCCGGCCTCGCGGATGGATTTCAGGTCGGCGTCGGCCAGATCCTCCTGGCCGAGATGCAGATATCTTGCGCCGGCGACGATCGCCGCGCGCCAATAGTCGTTGACGACCAGCTTGGCCTGCGTGCCGTTCGTGATCGCCAGCGCGTCGGTGACGATCTGCAAGGCCTGCGCGTCGTCGAGATCCTTCGCGCGCAATTGAATCGTGCCGACGCCGAGCTTGGTCAGGCGTTCGACCCAATTGAGGCTGTCGACGACGGGATAGAAGCGATCAGGATACGGCATGCCAGAACGGTGTCCCAACGACAGGGGTGGAGGGGGAGGCGAAATCGCGGGCGTTCATCAGCCCGGCTTCGTAAGCGGTGCGGCCGGCATCACAGCCGAGGCGGAAGGCGCTTGCCATCGCGACGGGATCGGCGGCTTTGGCGATCGCGGTGTTGAGCAGCACGGCGTCATAGCCGAGCTCGAGCGCTGCGGCCGCATGGCTCGGCGCGCCGATGCCGGCGTCGACCACCAGCGTGATGTCCGGCAGCCGCTCGCGCAACAGTTTTAGCGCGTCGCGGTTGGTGATGCCTTTGGCGCTGCCGATGGGCGCGGCCCACGGCATCACCACCTTGCAGCCGGCATCGACCAGGCGGTTGGCGACCGAGAGATCCTCGGTGCAATAGGGGAACACCTCAAAACCGTCCTTGATCAGGATGGTGGCGGCCTCGACCAGGCCGACCACGTCGGGCTGCAGCGTGTCGTTGTCGGCGATCACTTCCAGCTTGATCCAGGACGTGCCGAACAATTCGCGCGCGAGCTTTGCGGTCGTCACCGCCTCGCGCACGCTGCGGCAGCCGGCGGTGTTCGGCAGCACGGTGACGTCGAGCTCGCGGATCAGATTCCAGAACGCGTCCCCAGTCTTGCCGCCGGCGGCCTCGCGCCGCAGCGAGACCGTGACGATGTTCGAGCCRGAGGCGCGGATCGCCGCCTGCATGATTGCGGGCGAGGGATAGAGCGCGCTGCCGATCAGCAGGCGGGAGGCGAAGGTCTTGCCGTAGAAGGTCACCATGGCGAGGGTGTCTCCTCAGAGATAGCCGTCGTCCCGGCGAAGGCCGGGACCCATACCGCGTGATG
>NZ_JBFULT010000027.1:0-29618 GCF_054049755.1 Bradyrhizobium sp. P5_C11_2 | reverse complement strand
GGCGCAGCGCGCGATCGAGCCGAACGGATATTACCTGCCGGGCTGGGAGCTCGCCGTCAGCGCAACCGCGCGCGGCCGCACCTCGGCCTCGGCGCTCTCCGCATRCGACGGATCTTCGACGCGGCTGATCGGGCTGATGCCGGTGATTCCGCTCTGGCGGGCCTGGAAGATCCCCCTGCCCGCGCTGGTGAGCGCGCATCCCTATGGCACGCTGTGCAGCCCGCTGATCGACCGCGATGCGCCGATCGAMGCGGCCACGCGCCTGCTGCAGCAGGCGCGCGAAGCCGGCGCGCATGCGCTGGTGCTGACCGACGTCGCGCTCGATGGCGCGGCGATGAATTCATTCAAACAGGTTCTGAGCCGCGACGGCCTGAAGCCTCGCGTGCTGTCCTCCTACATCCGCGCCGGCCTCGACGCGAGGCAGGACGGCGAGACGCTGCTGCGCGAGGCGCTCGGCGCCAAGAAGCTCAAGGAGCTGCGCCGCCAGCGCCACCGCCTCGAAGAGCATGGGCCAGTCAGCTTCGACGTCGCCCGCAAGCCCGATGAGATCGGGCCCGCGCTCGAAACATTCCTGCAGCTCGAGGCCAGCGGCTGGAAGGGCAAGCGCGGCACCGCGCTGATCCAGCATGCCGGCGATGCGACCTTCATCCGCCGCGCAGTGCCCGCGCTCGCAGAAACCGCGCAATGCGAGATCATCACCTTGCGCGCCGGCAAGATTCCGGTGGCGGCCGGCATCGTGCTGCGCCACCAGGACCGTGCCTTTTTCTTCAAGCTCGGCATCGACGAAGGCTTTGCAAAATATTCGCCGGGCGTGCAGCTCACGCTCGAGCTCACCCGTCACCTCTGCGCCGATCCAGCTATTGCGAGCGCGGATTCGACAGCAAGCGCCGACCACCCCATGATCAACCCGATCTGGCGCGGGCGCTTTGCGATCGGTGACGTGCTGATCCCGCTGCGGCGGAATGATCCGGTGGTTGCGCTCATTCACGCAGCGCTGACCGGCCTCAACGCCGCGCACGAGGCCGCGCGACGCGTCGTCCATCTGCTTCGAAAATAAGAGACTACTCCGCCGCCTGCGCGTTGATCTCCGCCGACACCTCGCGGATGGCACGCGCGAGCATATTGGGATCCTGCGCGCCGGAGACGGCGTATTTCTGCGCGAAGACGTAGGTCGGCACGCCGGAGATGCCCTTCTCGGCGGCCTCCTGCGCATCGGCCGAGACGCGCGCAACGTCCTCATCGGTGGCAAGGCGGCGGCGCACGTCGGTCGCGTCGAGCCCGACATCGGCGGCTGCCTGCACCAGCACGTTCACATCGGTGAGATCGCCGCCGTCGCGGAAATAGAGCTCCATCAAACGCTGCTTCATCTCGGGCGCCTTGCCGACCGCCTCGGCCCAGAGGATCAGGCGGTGGCAGTCGGTCGTATTGGGCTGACGTGCGACCAGCTCCGGCTTGTAGACGAGGCCCTCCTCGCTCGCGGCCGCGACGACGCGGCCGGCAATGCCCTTATAGGCCTCGACCGAGCCGAACTTCTTGGTGAGATAATCCTCGCGGCTGATGCCCTCGCGCGGCACCCAGGGATTGAGGAAGAAGGGGCGGAATTGCAGCTTGACGGGCACGTCGGGAACGAGCGCGAGCGCGCTCTCGATCCGGTGCTTGCCGATATAGCACCAGGGGCACACCACGTCGGAGACGACGTCGATCTGGAGCGGTTTCAGCGTGCTCAGGTCAGACGAGCTCATTGGCGCCTCCTTCGGGCATTTAAAGGGTTTGCACCAAGATAAGCCGAACCGGCTCCGAGGCAAGGGCGCTAGGTCATAGCTGCCGCGATCTGCTTCAGCCGCTCGGCGGTGCGCTCGTCGGCCGGAAAGAAGGTCTCCAGCGCCAGCTCCGACAGGGTGATGTCGACCGGCGTGCCGAACACCATGGTGGTGGAGAAGAAACTTAGTATCTCGCCGTTGTGGCGCAGCTTGAAGGGGATCGCGACATTGTCGCTCGACAGCGGGGCCGAGCGTGCCGGGATCGGGTAGCTCTTGAGGTCGTTGTAGAGCTTGATCAGCTCCGGATCGGCCGTCGCCTCGCATTGCCGGTGCAGCCGCTCCAGCAGATGCCCGCACCATTCCGCGAGATTGACCGTGCGCGGTGCCAGCGCCTCGGGATGAAAGGCGAGCCGCAGCACGTTGAAGGGCTGGCCGAGCAGCCGTGGCGGAATACCCTCGAGCAGCGGCGCCACCATGCGGTTGGCGGACACCAGATTCCAGTGCCGGTCCACCGCGAGCGCCGGATTGGGCTCGTGCGCCTTGAGGACGAGGTCGATCGCCCGACGGGCCGATTTCAAGGCGGGATCCTCCAGCGGACGCTGCGGGAAAGCCGGCGCATAGCCGGCGGCAACCAGCAGCACGTTGCGTTCGCGCAAGGGCACGTCGAGACGCTCGGCAAGCTTCAGCACCATGTCGCGCGAGGGCGCGGCGCGGCCGGTCTCGACAAAGCTCAGATGGCGGGAGGAGATTTCGGCCTCGCCTGCGAGATCGAGCTGACTCATGCGGCGGCGCTGCCGCCATTCGCGCAAATGGTCGCCGATATGGACGGGCTGGCTGCGCTCGGTGGGTGCGGTGGCTGCATGTGCGTTCATGGTCGAAAACCTAGCATGCGGATTTCAACCCATCCATTACCCCCGAGGTAATCGAATTGGGTCCCGGGCCGGCGCATCGTCCTTCGCACAGGAGATGACCATGATCGCGCTGCTGCTCTACCGCACCCTCGCCGATAGCCTCTTGCCCTGGACCATGACCTTCGCGACCCGGATGCTGGCGCGCAGCCTCAATATGCCGGAACCGCTGGTGCATTCGACCGGCGACTACGTCGTCGCGCAAGTGCTGGCGTTCGAGCACGGCGTCGGCAAGAGCCTCTGCCCGTTCCGTCTCGCCCGCCTGCTCCGCGCCTTCTGGCGCGGACTGCGCATGCGTTGATTTTCACCCCCGACCAACCCAGGAGAACCACGATGATCTACGCATCCACCTTCCTGCGCCGCGCCCTGCTTGCCGACGCTGTCTTCAGCGGCGTCGCAGCGCTCGGCTTCAGCGTCGGCGCCGGCGCGTTCGCCTCCCGCTTCAACCTGCCTGAAGGACTGCTGCGCGAAACCGGCCTGTTCCTGCTCGCCTACACCGTGCTGGTCGGCTTTCTTGCCTCACGCGCTTCAGTGCCGAAGGCGCTGGTCCTGCTGGTCGTGATCGGCAATGCCGCCTGGACGGTTGCAAGCGTCGCGCTGCTACTGTCGGGCGCGGTGGCGCCAAGCCTGCCGGGCGAGCTCATGGTCGTTGCGCAGGCGATCGCCACCGGCGTGTTCGCCGAGCTGCAATATTTGGGATTGCGGAAGAGCGGGACCGTGGTGGCCGCGTGAGGCTTGTTTGGTTGCTCACCACGCGCAGTCGTCGCCCGGCTCGACCGGGCGCCCCAGTATTCCAAAGGCGGTCGTCGTATGCGGAGAGGCCGCGGCGTACTGGATGCCCAGCCTGCCGCCTACGCTAAAGCTTCGGCGCCCGGGATATCAACCCCGGCGAAGCCTTGGCGTAGCCGGGTCGCGGGGCATGACAGCGGGGGCTAGGCCCGCCCGCGGCCGACCTTGCCGTTGAAGTGCTTGCCGTTCAGCTTCTTCTTTTTCGCGGCGGTGCCTTTCGCGCCGGTCTTCTTGGCCTTGCGCTCCGCGCGCGCCTTCACCTCGGCGCGCTCGGCCCGGGCTTCTGCGCGCAGCTTCTTGCGCTTCTTCTCGCAGGATTCGCACTTGCAGCCGATCGGCTTCAAATAGGCTTTGAAATAGTCGGTGCCGTAGTCGTAGTTGATCTCGTCGCCCGGCTCGATGTTCTTGATGGCGCGGATGAACACCTTGCGCTCGCGCGGGCGGACGTCGGATTCCGCGTTCGGCCGGCAGGAATGGTTGATGTAGCGGGCGAGGTTCTTGCGCACCGAGCCGTCGATGGTCCAGCGGCCGTTGAGCTCGAACAGATATTTGTTCTCGATGTCGTCCTGCTCGGGGATGCGCGAATCCAGGATCGGCCCGAAATAGCGGACGATCCGGGTCCCCTTCTTGATCGGTTTGGTGGCGAAGAGGCCGAGCCCGGTCTTGGAGCGGCCGACGCGATAAGGTTTGTTCGACGAGATGGCTGACATGATCAAGAGAAACGAGGACGCGAACGAGGCTGGAACAGCCCAAGCGAAGCCGCTCTTCTAGAACGATTCCGCGCCGCTGTCAGGTCTTCGCTGCGCCTGTTTGAACCTTGCCCACAATCAAGACGTCTGATGGCGCGAGTTCCCGCTACATCATGGCCTCAGGATGACTTGCATCACGCCCGCATGCCTGGCCGTGTTGCTGATATGCGCCGGCCTCGACTGCGCCACCGCCCAATCCGTGGGCAGCAGCTAGGCCTCGCCTGGCGTCGGTGCCGATCGGTCAGGCCTCCGGCAGCTTCCGGGTCATGGGCGACATCAGCATCGTCTCAAACAGCCGCTCGGTCGTCGTCCCCTTGGGCAGCCGCTGCAAAATATCCGTCAGCCGTCCGTCGAGCAGCAACGTGGTGAAGCCATGCACCATCGACCAGGCGCGCGCAATCGCCGCGCCCTGATCGAGCGTTAGCGCGTCTCCGCTGATCTGCTCCTGCCGCATCGCGCCGATCGCATTGGCGAGCCCGGCGAAGGAGGCCTCGGCGGCCTCGTGCAGCGCGGGCCTGGAATAGTCGAGCCGCTCGGTGCGGAACATCAGCCCGTACATGCCGGGATGGACCTGCGCGTAGGCAACGTAGGCTTTCGGCCGCGCCAGCACGCGCTCGAGCGGCGTGGTGGCGGCATCACAGGCCGAGACCATCGCCGCGTTGAACTGGCGGAAGCCGATGGCCGCGAGCTCGCTGACGAGGCCGGTCAGATCGCCGAAATGATGCGTCGGCGCGGCATGCGACACCCCCGCCTCGCGCGCCACCGCACGCAATGTCAGACCGGCGAGGCCCTCGCGCTCCAGCACCCGTTCTGCAGCCTGGAGCAGCGCCTCGCGCAGGGCGCCGTGGTGATACGGCGTCTCGGTCTTCGCGCTCGCCCGCGGCGCGGGGCGAAGCCGCCCACGGGAAGCGGATGATGTCACGCGGGTGCGGCGCGCCGTTTCGGTCTTCGTTTCGGATTTAGCCATGGACAAGCTATATGACGCAATATTGACACTGTAAAGATTTCGCTTGACGAATACGGCCATCGGCGCTACCTGATCTTTACGATGTAAAGATAGGGAGATACGCCGTGCAGCAGGACGCCATCTCTGAGCGCCGCAACAATCTCGCGCCGATCCCGTTCGAGGCCGACGCGCCCTTCCTCAAGATCATCGGCGAATTGCCGCGCGAGCTGAACGGCACGCTCTATCGCAACGGCCCCAATCCGCAGTTCGACTCGCCCGGCGCGCACTGGTTCGTCGGCGACGGCATGCTGCACGCCTTTCACCTCGAGAATGGCCGCGCCAGCTACCGCAACCGCTGGGTCCGCACCCCGAAATGGCTGGCCGAGCACGATTCCGGCCGCGCACTGTTCGGCGGCTTCGGCCGCAAGCTGCCGGACGCCCCGGCGAACCTCACCGATGGCGGCGTCGCCAACACCAACATCATCTTCCATGCCGGCAAGCTGCTGGCGCTGGAGGAGGCGCATCTGCCGACCGAGATCGAGCCGGGCACGCTCGCAACCCGCGGCTACCACAACTACCAGGGCCGCGTCGCCGGCAGTTTTACGGCGCATCCGAAAGTCGATCCCGTCACTGGCGAGATGCTGTTCTTCGGCTACAACGCCGCGGGGCCGCTGACCCCTGCCCTTTCCTTCGGATCGATCGATGCCTCCGGCAAGGCGACGCGCTTCGAACGGTTCGAGGCGCCCTATGCCAGCATGGTGCACGACTTCATCGTCACCGCGAACCATGTGCTGTTTCCGATCCTCCCCATCGCCGGCAGCATGGAGCGCGCGATGAGCGGACGGCCGCCCTATGCCTGGGAGCCGGACAAGGGCGCCTATGTCGGCGTGATGAAGCGCAAGGGAACGGCCAAGGACATCGTCTGGTTCCGCGCTGAAGCCTGCTACGTCTTTCACGTCATGAATGCGTGGGAGGACGGCAACCGCATCATCGCCGACGTCATGCAGTTCGAGGAAGCGCCGCTGTTTCCGCATCCCGACGGCCGACCGACCGATCCGGAGAAATCGCGCGCCCGCCACTGCCGCTGGACGTTCGATCTCGCGGGCAATACCGACCGCTTCCAGCAGACTTATCTGGACGATCTCACCGGTGAATTCCCCCGCATCGACGATCGCCGCGCCGGGCTGAAGAGCCATCACGGCTGGTACGCCTGCGCCAATCCGAGGCTGCCGATGTTCGGTGCACTCTCCGGCGTCGTCCATGTCGACGGCAGCGGCAGGCGGCTCGGCCATTATCTGCTTCCGGCCGGCGACACCATCTCCGAGCCGGTCTTCGTCGAACGGTCGAAGGATGCGTCCGAAGGCGACGGCTGGTTGCTCGCGGTGGTCTGGCGCGCGCGGGAAAACCGCAGCGACCTCGCCGTGTTCGACGCCACCGATGTCGAGGTCGGCCCTGTCGCGCTGGTGCAGCTCGGCCACCGCGTGCCGGACGGCTTTCACGGCAATTGGGTGGGGGCGGCGTAGCCTCCTCTCGTCATTCCGGGGCGCGACGAAGGCGCGAGCTACGATGCGCAATTGCGCATCGTAGCTCGACGCTTCGCGTCGCCCCGGAATGACAAGCGTAGATGTGTCACACCAGAGAGGCCTCCCATGCACATGCCCTCAATCACCGCCAACGCCCTTGCCGTCCTCGCCCTGATTTGCGCCGCGCTCGCATTCCAGATGATCCGGCGGCGGCGGAGCAGCCAGGCCACCTTCAGCTGCGGCGTCTTGCTACCCGTCGGCCTCTTGATCGCCTGCGCGCTGCCGCTGCTGCCCTGGGCGGAATTCGTCGATGAGATTTCCGAGCAAGCCATTGCAGCAATTCATCTTTTAGAAGTCACCTACGTTATTTTGACACTGTAAAGATTTCGCTTGACCCGGCCCACGGCTTGAAGTACGTATCTTTACACTGTAAAGATTTGCCTGACCGAGGCGGCCCATGACGATTTTCCTGATCCTTGCCCCCTACGGCGCCTACACCTTCCTGATGCTCGTGACCTCGGCCACGATCAGCGTGTTCGCAGCCTCCGCGATCTGCCTCGCCACCATCGCGATCGACGTCGCACGCGGCCGCTCGGTGAAGATCCTGACCGCCGGCTCGGCGATCGTTTTCGCCGCAATCGGCCTCTACCTCGCACTGCTCGATCCGAGGCTCAGCACGCTCGGCGTCAAGCTGTCGGTCGATATCGGCATCTTCATCCTGTCGCTCGGCTCGATGCTGGTCCGGCGGCCCTTCACGCTGCAATATGCACTTGAATCCGTGCCGGCCGAGACCGCGGCGATGCCCGGCTTCCTCACTGCGAACTACATCATCACCGGCGCCTGGACCGCGGCCGCGCTGCTGATGACGGCGGCGAATGTCGTGCTGCTCTATGTCCCGGGCTTGCCGCTCTGGTCGAGCCTCGCGGTCGCCTTCGCCGCCCGCAACAGCGCGATCTATTTCACAAAGTGGTATCCCGAATATCGCCGGATCAAATATGCTGCGCCGGCCGCCGCCCTGCCCCACTCTCATTGACGACAGGACAGACGATGAAAGACGTATTCCGCCGGCTCGCCTCCGACTTCCTCTCCACCATCGTCTTCCTGGTGATCTATCTGGCGACCGACAACGTCATCCTCGCAACGGTCGTCGCCATCCTCGGCGCCATCGGCCAGGTGGTGTGGTCGCGGATCAAGGGCCAGACGCTCGGCTACATGACCTGGGCGAGCCTCGGCCTCGTCATCGTGCTCGGCGGTGCGACGCTCCTCACCCACGACCCGCGCTTCGTGCTGGCAAAGCCGGCGATCGGACATGTCGCGATCGGCTGCATCATGCTCAAGCGCGGCTGGATGTTGCGATATCTGCCCCCGATCGTGACCGAGACCATTCCTGAATACGTCACCCTCGCCGGCTACGCCTGGGCCGCGCTGATGTTCGTGCTCGCCGCAGGGACCGTCGCCGTCGCCATGACGGGGGACATGAAGCTGTGGGCCTTCTATATTTCGGTGGTTCTGATCGGCGCGAAGATCGCGGCGTTCGCGATCCAGTACGTTGCCTTCCGCCTCCTCGTCGGTAGCCGCATACGTGCTGCCGCGCGCGCCTGAACTCCCGACGCCTTGTCCACACGCGAACCGCTTTCCCCTTCGCGCGAAAACGCCAATTTTTGCCGCGGCAAAGAGAGCGTTAGTCACGCCACGCGAGTTGGGCTATAGGCGTCCCTGGCCGGCCTTGCGGATTGGCGCAGGCCGCCGGGAAAAAATTGGGAGACGGAAATGGCCGTGGACGGCAACTGGAATCTGACCATGACGACCCCGATGGGCGAGCGCCAGGCGACGCTGACCCTGTTGAGCTCCGGCGGTACGCTGACGGGCACGCAGGGCGCCGATGGCAATTCCACCGAGATCTTCGACGGCACCATCAGCGGCGACGCCGTCAACTGGAAGGTCTCGATCACCAATCCGATGCCGTTGACGCTCGAGTTCATCGGAACGGTCTCCGGCGACAGCATGAGCGGCGAGATGGGCATCGGCCCGATGGGCAGCTTTCCGTTCACGGGCACCAAGGCCTGAACGGCTGTTCGAACAGATCATGCGCGCTCTCCGACTCATCGCGGCGACGATCCTGTGTGTCGCGACGCCGGCGACAGGGCGTGCGGACGACACCGAACCGGCGTGGCGCGCAAGCGCGCTCGCCCTGATGCCGGCAGGCTACGTGGCGGGCGCGGCATATCGGACCGACGGTTCGACCGGCTACCTCGCCGTCTATCCGGCGACGTCGAACGATCCGAAGACGCCCACAAGCGTGTTCGCCGCACGGCAGGCTCTCGTGGTCACGCTGACGCCGGATACGACACGCGCGGTATCAGCGGAGTTGAAGCCGCGCACCGAGCCCGATCCGGACAACGACGACACCGATTTCGCCAAGCTGCACGCCGACCTTGCCGGCAAGCGCGCAACGCTGCCTGAGGGCACCGAACCTTGCGATCTCGGCGCTTGGTCCATCGACAAGGATCCGAACGGACTCAACGTGCGCGCCAAGCCATCGGCAAAGGCGCGCGTGCTTGGCACGCTGCCGCCGCCCTACCGGCTGAAGTTGGGCGGCAGCGAGAACACGCCCGACGGCGGCTGGCTCACCGAATTCCGCATCATCGGTTTCAGGGACGGCTGGTTCCTGATCGAAGGTGCCAAACCGCCGGGCAAGGACTACGAGGACGAGAAGAGATATCCGCGCAATGCGCCGAAGCCCTATGCCGGGCGCGGCTGGGTCGCGTCCAACAAGATCGGCGCGACCTATGCCAATGGCGGCACGCGCATGGGCGGGCTGTTTCAGGCGCCCTTCGTGGATGCCAAATGGATGCCGGCGCAACGCGAGCTCGGCGGCGCGATCGACACCGATGGCGGCCCGAAGCGCATCTTTGCCTGTAGTGGCCTCTGGGGCCTCGTCGAGAGCCAGGACGGCGTGCGCGGCTGGTGGCGCGCGCTGTGCTCCAACCAGGTCACGAATTGCAGTTAGGCGGGTTGAGGCTTCGCCGATACCTCACTTCGTCATACGCGGGCTTGACCCGCGTATCCATCTTCCTTGAAGAGCGATGGATGGCCGGGTCAAGCCCGGCCATGACATCTCAGCCCAAATTCAATTCCTTGAAGAAGTCGTTGCCCTTGTCGTCGATGATGATGAACGCGGGGAAGTCGACGACTTCGATGCGCCAGATCGCTTCCATGCCGAGCTCGGGATATTCGAGCACCTCGACCTTCTTGATGCAGTGCTCGGCGAGGTTTGCCGCCGCACCGCCGATCGAGCCGAGATRGAAGCCGCCATACTTCTTGCAGGCCTCGCGCACGGCCGGCGCGCGGTTGCCTTTGGCCACCATCACCATCGAGCCGCCGGCGGCCTGGAACTGGTCGACGAAGGAATCCATGCGGCCCGCGGTGGTCGGACCGAACGCGCCGGAGGCGTAGMCCTCGGGCGTCTTGGCGGGGCCGGCGTAATAGACCGGATGGTTCTTGAAATAGTCGGGCAGCGGCTCGCCCTTCTCCAGCCGCTCGCGCAKCTTGGCATGCGCGGAATCGCGCGCGACGATCATGGTGCCGGTCATCGAGACCCGCGTCTTGATCGGATTTTTCGAGAAGGTCGCCAGAATGTCCTTCATCGGCTGGTTGAGGTCGATCTTGACGACCTCGCCGCCGAGCGACTGCTCGACCTGCGGCAGATACTGCGCCGGGTTGTGCTCGAGCTCCTCGAGATAGACGCCGTCCTTGGTGATCTTGCCGAGCACCTGGCGATCGGCCGAGCAGGACACGCCGAGCCCGATCGGCAGCGAGGCGCCGTGGCGCGGCATGCGGATCACGCGCACGTCGTGGCAGAAATATTTTCCGCCGAACTGCGCGCCGACGCCGAGTGACTGCGTCATCTTGTGGATTTCCTGCTCCATCTCGACGTCGCGGAAGGCGTTGCCGTCGGGCGAGCCGTGGGTCGGCAGCGCGTCGAGATAGCGCGCCGAGGCCAGCTTCACCGTCTTCATGCAGAGCTCGGCCGAGGTGCCGCCGATCACGATGGCGAGGTGATAGGGCGGGCACGCCGCGGTGCCCAGCGTGAGGATTTTTTCCTTCAGGAAAGCCAGCAGCCGGTCCCTGGTCAGCACCGAGGGCGTGGCCTGAAACAGAAAGCTCTTGTTGGCGGAGCCGCCGCCCTTCGCCATGAACATGAACTTGTAGGCGTCATCGCCCTCGGCGTAGATCTCGCACTGCGCCGGCATGTTATTGGCGGTGTTCTTCTCCTCGTACATCGACAAGGGTGCGACCTGCGAGTAGCGCAGATTGCGGCGCAGATACGCATCGCGCGCGCCTTCCGACAGCGCCGCCTCGTCGTCACCGTCGGTGATGACGTTGCAGCCCTTCTTGCCCATGATGATCGCGGTGCCGGTGTCCTGGCACATCGGCAGCACGCCGCCGGCGGCGATGTTGGCGTTCTTCAAAAAGTCCAGCGCGACGAACTTGTCGTTCGGGCTGGCCTCGCCATCCTCCAGGATCGCGCGCAACTGCTTCAGGTGCCCCGGCCGCAGGTAATGGTTGATGTCGCCAAAGGCCGCCTCCGACAGCGCCCGCAGCGCCTCGCGCGATACCACCAGCATGTCTTTCCCCAAAACCTTCTCGACCCGGACGCCCTCGGCCGTGATCTTCTTGTAGGGCGTCTCGTCCTTGCCGAGCGGGAACAGCGGGGTGTGCTTGTAGGGCGGAACGGGCTTGGACGGGTCGGGAAAGGCGGTGGGAGCGTTCATGGTCTGGTCTCGGATTGGGGTCGCAGGGCGCGCGCCAAAGGCGCCGAAGATAGAACTCTTCTAAGCCCTTTTCCCACAAATGGAAGGTTCTCGCCTGCCCACAATTGGGGATGCGGCCCTGCCGCCTGGTGCGGTCTCCAAGTGTCCCGATGAAGCACCGGGAACGCTATCGCCACCTCTGATTTTGCGATTTTATGTCCGCAATCGACCTGGTGAAAAGGGGGGAATCCGAAATGTCAGAAATTACAACGCCGGCGGTGAAGTTTAGCGAAAAGATCACCGGCTCCGTCATCAAGGGTTGGCAGGTCGGGGGATATGCGCTTGCCTTGCTCGTTCTCGCGGCGGCGACCTTGGTGATGGCGTGTCTCTTGGCTCTTTCCGGACACGAGCAGCCCGCAATTGCGTTTCTCTTGCTGGGTTCGGCCGTCATCGTGTTTGTGGGGTACAACTTCTATGTGAAGGCCATTGTCCCGGCAAAGATGGCCACTGAACGTCTGGAACAGAACGGCGCCTTGGTGGACACCGTCCAAGAGCTGGCGATCCTCCTGACCGACATCATCTCCCAACTGAACGACTATGCCCTCTTGAACACGGAAGCGATCGTTTCAACGGTCGAAGGCGTGAAGGAACGAATCGCCAGGTTGCCAGGCGGCAGCCTGCTGGTTGGTTCAAGCTACTTTGCAAAGGGAGAGAACCTGGCAAAGGGCGTCCGCCAGGTCGCGGCAAGTTCGCGCGGCGTCGTCGCGGACGTTCGCGATTCCATCACCAAGGCCGACGTGTCGCGGATTGGCAGGCATCTGGAGGATTTGAAGCAGCTGAAGCAAACAATAGAAAAGGAGCTTCTCAGCGCCCAGGGCGCTTAAACAGCACAACCCTTCGCAATAGGCCTGATCGAAGGTCTTGCATGGCCTCGGCGTACAGGCTTTTATGCGCCCTCCAAGGGGCTTTTCATCATGATTTTGAAACCGAACGTCCGCGGCGCGCTCCTGCTTGCCGCCGCCATCACCGGCCTTGTCACCCTCGTCTCGCCTGCGCGCGCGGACCAGTGCGACGACATCGCAAAGCAGCTCGCGAGCGGCGTCGACAGACTGAAGGTCAACTTCAAGGCCGCCAATATCATCTACCTGACGCACCCGGCAGCGAAGGAGCTTTCGCTCGGCTGCCGCGCGCAGGGACAGAACTATTCCAACGAGCTCTATGCCAAGGGCGACCGCAAGCCGACGCCGCAGTTCTATGACCTGGTCGGGTCCGCGGCGGCGATCATCTTCACGGTGCCGAAGGACGACACCACGAAAGGCGCGACCCGCTGCCTGAAGCGCATGGGCCTGCTCCGCGGCGACAAGGTGTCGATGCGCTTCAAGCGCCTCAACATGGAGTGCTCGCGCACCAAGACGGAAGCGTCGATCGCGATCACGCGGCCGAAGGACGAGTAGGCGCTCATACGTCTCGCTATTGCCGCGGGCGCAGTGCACACGTGTCGCTGCGCAGCCGGCCACGTACTCCGTTATTGCGAGGAGAGGTCTCGCCGTCTCTCTGACATGGCACGACGAGGCACAGAAGAGCCCATCCCACCGCACCATATCCCTCGCATTTTACCGATTGCCTTGACGGAAGTTTCGCTCCTCGCAGGCCAGTGTGGATTGTTTCCATCTGTGAGGATTTGTGGATGAGTGTTTCCACCGTTGCACCGCCGCCGATCGCGATCGTGGTCCCGAGCTACGACACGACCAAGCAGCAGGACGACCAGGCCAAGACCAGGGACAGCGACCCGACCCACCAGCCGACGCCGCCCGCGCCGCTGCCGCCGGGCCAGGGCACGCGGATCGATCAGCTCGCCTGATCAAATCTCCCAAAGATGAAGCGCCCGATCCGGTCGATCGGGCCTTTCGCGCGTCCGGTCGCATCTTCGCCGGATAGCGGGCCCAATATCGTGCGCGGTTGATCCGGGACCTGCGCATGATCGCAAGACTGCTGTTGCAGAACACGATCGTTACCGTCGCGATGGGCGGACTGCTGTTCGCGTGCGCCGGGACGCTGCATTGGCCTTCCGCCTGGATATTCCTGATCACCTCCGCCCTGCTCGGCCCGCTCTGCGGCTGGTGGCTCTATCGGGTCGATCCGGCGCTGCTCGCCGAACGTCTGCGGCCAGTCCTGCAAAAGGACCAGCCGGCCGCCGACAAGGTGTTCATGGCCGTGTTCGTCGTGGCGATACTGGCCTGGCTGGCGCTGATGGGCCTCGACCGGCGCCATCTGGCCTCCGACATGCCGGTCGCGTTCCAGGCACTTGGCTTCGTGCTGTTTCTGCTCTCGACGCTGTTCACGATGTGGGTGTTCCGCGAGAACTCGTTCGCCGCACCGGTGGTGAAGCTGCAAGCCGAGCGCTCGCAGCACGTGATCTCGATCGGGCCGTACGCCCATGTGCGCCATCCCATGTACAGCGGCTTGATCCTGTTCTTCGCCGGCGTGCCGCTGCTGCTGGGCTCATGGTGGGGACTGGCGATGACGCCTGTCTTCCTCGTCCTGCTCGCGGTCCRCATCGACATCGAAGAGCGCGCGCTGAGGGAGGGCCTGCCGGGCTACATCGATTATGCGGCACGGGTGCGCTATCGCCTGCTGCCGGGCCTGTGGTGAGCGCGCATCACTACCCATCGAGTTCGCGGTAGCGGCGGAAGATGCCCTGCTCGTTGAAGGGAATGCGGCGCGGGCTGTCGAGATAGGCCTTGATGTTCGGCCGCGCGGCGACGCGGTCGTGCAGCCCGACGAGGCCCGGGATGTCTGCCTCGAAAGCCTTCATGCGCTTGGGAAAGGCATAGCGCAGACCGTCGACGATCTGGAACAGCGAGAGATCGACATAGGTCAGCCTGCGGCCGGTGATATGGGCTCCGCCATTGTCGGCGAGAAGCTGCTCGAAATAGCCGAGATATTTCGGCACGCGCGCGCTCCAGAAATCGGCCGTGCGCTTCTTCGCCGGCGGCTTCTRGTCTTCGTAATAGAGCGAGGGGCCGAGCGGATGATGGGTGTCGTGGATCTCGACCACGAGGTCGGTGATGGTGAGCTGAAGCTGATGCACCCAGAGTTTTCCGGCCTCCATCTTCGGCGCGAGCCCGTGGCGGGCGCCGAGATAGAGCAGGATGTTCGCGGTCTGGCCGATGACGAGCTTGCCGGCCTTGAGGAACGGCGGCGCAAAGGGCGGCGTACCGCCATGCGCATCCATCATCTTCATCATCGCACTGGTGCCGCGCGGTCCCCGTGCCACGTCGACATAGGCTGCCCCCGCTTCCTCCAGCGCCAGCCGCACATATTCGCCGCGGCCCTGGATCTCGGGCCAGTAGTAGAGCTCGTATTTCATGGAAACAGTCCGTGATTGCGTTGCGGCGAGTGTAGCACGCAACCACGGACGCCATGACGGTGGACGGTGCTCCGCGCCTCAATTCGCCGCGAAGCAATACAGCAGCCCGTCGCCACCCGTGCTCTTCAAGTCGGCCTGCGAGCAGCCGCCATCGGGACCGCGCGAGGGGTGCGAGCTGTTCCACGATTTCGACGGCTCGTCGTCACGCAGGCCCCGCCGGTCGGCATGGCCGACCACCGCAGCACCTTGCGTGCTCGACGACCAGTTCTTGCAGGTCTTGTCGTCGCCGGCGGCGAAGGCGGTGCCGTCGGGTTGCGTCCCCGTGAGGATGTCGTGCCGGTTCGGCGTATCGCCGGCTCCGTTGGTGACCTCGCCCTTTTCGCTGAGCGCCGTCTGCTTGGTCAGGTTGTTGGCGGGGCCATGCAGCTCGGCAACGTCCTTGGCGATGACCGCGCCCTTCGAATTCTGCCACGGCCCCTTGCCGATGCGGTCGCGCGCGTTGACGGCCGGCTTGCCGTCGGCGGTCTGGGTCGAGAGATAGGCGCGCCAGGTTCTGGCGCCGGCACCGGCCGATTGCGCGAGCTTCTGGCAGTGCGCATCGGCCCCTTCCAGGCCGCCGAGATCGGCACCTTTGCCCGGCCCGCTCGAGGTCACAAAGAAGGTCATATCGGCTGACTGCGCCAGCACCGATGGACTTGCGAACACCGCGAGCGCGGCGCCTGCTGGCACGATGACCCTGGCAAAAATGTTCATCCTATCCTCCCGATTGGTCCTGCGATTGCTCCTGGCTGGCCCGCTTTGACCCTCTGACACGAACCCGTCACGACGGACATTATTCCGGATTCCGGCGGCCGCCCACCGCACGCGCGTCACCTCGCGCGGCGGCGCGGGACCGGCCGCCCCCGAAGGCCGTGTCGATTAATTGCTTCCCGAGACCGTAGCGCCGGGCGAGCATACCAACGTGGGCCGATCCTCAAGCGATCGCCCAGGGGAGGACGCGGGAGTCTGTAGCGGAACCGTTCAGGGCGGTATCCGCGATCACATCGGGGCTGCCGCCGGGCGCGGCGTGAGGGGAGATCGTCATGCACTGGAACACCGTCCGCCCAATCGCGGCAATTGCCGGCTATGCGGCACTTTGCTGCCTTGCCATCGGTCCGGACTGCGCCTCGGCCGCGGAATTGCTCAAAGCCAGGCTTGCGCAAAACCTCGGACCGATCTCCGGCCTTGCGATCGTCGCCAAATCGAAGGGGATTTTCGAAAAGAACGGACTGGACATCACGGTCTCGAACTTCACGTCCGGCAAGCAGTGCCTGGACACGGTGATCGGGGGCGGCGCCGACATCGCGACGACGGCGGAGGCGCCGGTCACCGCTTCAGCGATGGCAAACCAGCCCATCGCCTTCGTCGCCGGCATGGAATATTCCGACCTCAAGACGGTCGTCGCCGCCAAGGCCGGCGTCARGACCAAGGCCGATCTTCGCGGCAAGCGAATCGGATTCACGGCCGGCACCGGCAGCGAGGTCTACACGGCGACTTTGCTGAAGTCGGCGGGATTGACTGCCAAGGATGTCACCCTCGTCAATCTGCGGCCGCAGGAGATGCTGCCGGCACTTGCGGCAGGAAGCATCGACGCGATCGACACTTGGGAACCCCACATCGCCAACGCCAAGAAGGCCCTGGGCGAAGCCGTCGCTCAGCTCGATACAACGGGCACTTACTCGGAAACGTTCAACATCGTCGTCATGAGGCCCTATCTGGATGCCAACCCTGCGCTGGTTGAGAAGTTCATCGCCGCGCTGATCGATGCCGAGGTCTGGATGAAGGCGCACCCGGATGAAGCGATCACGGTCGTGGCGGACGCGGTCGGCATGAAGCGGGACGAACTCGCCCCCATCTGGGCCGACTATGTTTACCGGGTGCGCCTCGACGACCGGCTGATCGAGATTCTCAAGACCCACTCCGCATGGCGCCTCGAGAGCGGCAACCATCCCCCGGGAGCGGCGATGCCCGACTTCAGCAAAGTCGTCGTCACCGAGCCGCTGAAGAAGGTCGACCCCTCACGCGTCACCCTCACGTGGAAATAGGCCCCCGCACAGCCATGCCAGACGGCACTTCAGCGCGACGAGAGATTGCTCTCCGCACTGGCGGTCGCGGTCGGCGGCCGGATTCAGCGCGTCTCCGCCGCCTCAATATTCTGGTCGGGGCGCTTTCGCTTCCCCTGTTCGTCGGCATCTGGGAACTGGTCTCCCGTTCCGGGGCCGTCAACATGGTGCTGTTTCCGCCGCCGACGGTGGTTGCTGCGGCCGTCCTTGAGTGGATACGCAGCGGACAGTTCCTTGGCGATCTGCTGGCCAGCCTCTTTCGCGTCACCACGGGGTTCATCGTGGGCGGCGTGCTCGGCATCCTGCTCGGTATCCTCACCGGCCAATTCCCCGTCGTTTCGAGCTTGCTGTCGCCGCTATTCCATATCCTGCGGCCAATTCCGCCGATTGCTTTCGTGCCGATCGTCATCCTCTGGTTCGGCCTGTCGGAGGCGGGAAAGCTGTTCCTCGTCGTATGGGGCGTGTTCTTCACGGTTTGGCTTGCGACCCACATCGGCGTGCAGAAGGTCGACCGCGGCCTGATTCGGGCGGCGCTGATGCTCGGCACGCCCCGGCGGCAGATGCTCCAGGAGATCGTACTGCTGGGCGCGCTTCCCTACATCGTGGTCGGATTGCGCACCGCCGTCAGCATCTCCTTTTACACGCTTGTCGCCGCCGAACTTGCCGGCGCGTTCGCCGGCATTGTCTACAGGATCGAGATTGCGCAGCAGAATTTGCAAACGGGCCAGGTCATGGGCGGGCTCGCGGCGCTCGGGTTGATTTCGTTCATTGCCGACCGGCTGTTTTCGGCTCTTGCGGAACGTACTGTCTGGTGGCGTTGATGTCGGGACCTCGATCGATCATGAAACTGGCTCTGGCAAGTTCGCCAGCCTCCGTCGAGGAGGAGCGGAAACAACCGGCCATTCAGGTCTCGAACCTGAGCATCGTTTTTGACACCAACCGCGGGCAGACCATCGCGGTGGATCGCGTTTCCTTCGACGTGGCGCCTGGCGAGTTCGTTTGCATCGTCGGGCCCTCCGGCTGCGGCAAGTCGACGGTGCTCAATACGATCGCCGGACTGGAAGTGCCGTTTGAAGGCGACATCCTGGTCGAGGGCTCGCCTGTCTACAGCCCGCGACCCGATGTCGGCATGGTGTTCCAGCAGCCGCATCTTTTCCCCTGGAAGTCCGTCCGCAGGAACATCGCCCACGGCCCCAGGATGCTCGGGAAGTCCACGACGCAAGCCAATGCCATCGCCGACGATCTGATCGCGATGGTCGGCCTCAAGCGTTTCGCCGACGCCTATCCGAACACGCTGTCGGGCGGCATGCAGCAGCGCGTGGCGATCGCGCGAGCGTTGGCCAATCAGCCCCGGGTGCTGCTGATGGACGAGCCCTTCGGGGCCCTCGACGCACAGACCCGGGCGGTGATGCAAGACAATCTGCTGGAGCTGCGCGACCGGATCAAGGCGACAATCGTGTTCGTCACGCATGACATCGATGAAGCCATCGTGCTGGCCGACCGCGTTCTCATCATGAGCGCGGGACCCGGCCGCATCCTGCGCGAAGTCATGGTCAAGCTGCCGCGCCCGCGGTCGAGCACCATCATGGTCGAGCCAACTTATCTTTCCCTCAAGAAGGATTGTCTCGACGTCATCCGCGCAGAAGGGTTGCGGGCGTTCAATCAGTCGGACGCGAGCTGATCGCCAAGAAACTCGCAGCCTGAACTCGCAGATCGGGAAGCGCACCACAACGCGCTGGCATGGTTCTTGAATGATCGACGCTGGGCCTCACAGCGGAGCCGGCGATGCACAGGGCGAACAGCGCGATAGCGGCAGGTGTGATGCTGGCCGAGTCGGATAATCTCGTCAGGCCGCTGCCCGGCTTGCTTGACGGTCTCAACCGGGCTGATTGCAATCGCTTGCGTGCGATCGGACGCGAGAAGGCCCTGGAAGCCGGCCAACTGGTTTGGTCCCAGGGCGACGCACAGGCCGGGATCTACCTGATCAGCGAGGGGCGCATACGCAGCTACTATGCGGCCCCGTCGGGGCGCGAGGTCACGCTCGCCTACTGGTTTCCCGGCAACTTCGTCGGCGGCCCCGATATATTCGGAACAGGCCCGCACATGTGGACATCGGTTGCGGCCGAACGCAGCCGGTTGACGTTCATGCCCGGACCGGCGCTGCGGCGGCTTGCGCTGGAATCGCCGGCGATCGCCGTCGCCTTGCTGGATGCCCTGGCCTTCAAGGCGCGGTGCTATTCGGCGATGGCCCAGATGCTCGGGACGCGCTCGGTGACCGAGCGGCTGCATAGCCTGCTGATCTTCCTGTCGCACGTCTACGGCGTGAAGCGCGACGGCGAGATCGTCGTCGGCATGCCGTTTACCCACGGCGATCTCGCCAATCTCATCGGATCCACCCGCCAATGGGTGACAGTGCAGCTCGCGCGGCTCCAGGAGGAAGGCGTGATCAGGTACGACAGATCCGTGATTTCGATCCTGGATCTTTCGACGCTTGGGCAGGAGGCGGAATAATATCCGCCTTTCAGCCGCCAGACTTCAATTCGAACGCCGCTCGGCCTGCACTGGCCTCGAACCGCCGCGCCAGTCCGATCAGCGCGCGATCATGCCAGGCCGGCGCCAGCAGGGTCACGCCCATCGGCATGCCGTTCGGCAATGTCGCGTTCGGAACCGCCACGCCGCAGAGATCGAGCAGATTGGCAAAGTACGAGTAGTAGCCGAGGCGATTGTTGAGGGTGACCGGATCGCGATCCATCTCCTCCAGCGTGAACGGCCGCGGTGCGGTCGGGACCACCAGCGCATCGATCCCCGCAAAGATCGCTTCGGCATTGCGGCGAAGCCGGTGCAACAGGTGAATGGCACCAAACGTGTCGATCGCCGAATAGCCGGCGGCTGAGCCCAGCACGGTCCTCGTGACATCAAGCAGGGAGCCGGAATCGATGTCCAAAAGCGAAGCGATGGCCGAGTGCCGCTCCGCCACCCAGGGTCCGCTGAACATCAACTCCCCGGCCTGGCGGAACGGGGCGAAGTCCACCTCAATCGCCGTTCCTCCGATCTGCGTGAAACGCTCGCAGGCGCGCTCATAGAGCTCACCGCATTCCGGCATGCCGAAGCATTCGAGATCGGCGGGCGCAATGCGGCCGAACCGGAACGATGGCACCGCCCCACCGGCGAATGAAACCGCCCTGGGCACGCGGCTGTAGGGATCTTCGAAATCGAACCCTTCGATAATGTCGAGGATCGCCTCGCCATCGCTGACGGTATTGCAGAACACCGAAACGCAATCGATCGTCGGGCAATTCGGCACCAGCCCGCGTGATGACACCAGCCCAACGGTCGGCTTGATCCCGACGATGTTGTTGAAGCCGGCAGGTATGCGGCCGGACCCGCCGGTATCGGTGCCGAGCGCGAACGCGACGTGCCCGGCCGCCACGGCGACCGCGGACCCGGAACTGGAGCCGCCCGCAACATAGCGCGCATCGGCAACCGACGCGCAGGGGCCATAGGGCGAACGCGCGCCGGACAGGCCTGTGGCGAACTGATCGAGATTGGTCTTTCCGAGGCAAATTGCGCCGGCCGCGGTGAGGCGTTCGACGCTGTGCGCGGAATGCCAGGGCGTGTAGCTGAACGCCGGGCATGCGGCAGTGGTCGGCATTCCCTCGACATCGATATTGTCCTTCACGCCAAAGGGAATGCCGAGCAGCGGAAGATTTTCGCCTGTCCGGGCGCGCGCCACGAGCTTGCGGCAGGCTTCGAGCGCCTCCTCCCGCGGGCGGAGATAGATCCAGCAATTGCGGTCGCGCTCGGCCTCGATCCGGTCATACGCCGTTTCGATCGCCTCCAGCGGCAGGGACGAATTCCTGGCGATGGTTTCGTGATTTGTCCTGGGGCGCGCGACAGACTGACTCACCGAATATCTCCTTCTCCAACCGTCAGGAGCGAAATTGCGGGAGCTCTGCGCGGGCAACAAGCAATTAAGTGCTTCGCGCCAATGGCCGGCCGGATCAGGATATACGCGGCTTCAAAAGAAAAAGGCGCCGTGCCGGAGCACGACGCCCTTGTTGTTCAATTCGCTGGCGGTCAGTTGGTCTGCTGGATCGCCGACAATTCCCAGCCGCTGCCCGGCCGGCGCGCGAAGGTCCAGACTTCGGTGACCTCGCCCGGCTGCTCGCTGCCGGCGACGATCGCGCCGGTGTTGCGGTCGAGCGTCTTGTCGGTGAGCGCGAAACGCAGCGCCACCGTGGCATAGTCGGTCTCGCCTTCGCGCCAGGCTTCGGCGAGGTCGCCCTGCAACAGTTTCACGTTGGAAGTCCTGTTGACGACGTTGCGCGCGCGATTCTCGCCAAGGTCCTTCTCGAAATAGGAGACCATCTCCGGCGTCGCGAGCGTATGCAGCTTTGCCACGTCCTCGTTCGACCAAGCGGCCTGGATCTCGCCGAGCAGGCGCTCGAACGCCTCATAGTCGTCCGGCTTGATTTCGAGCGGCGCATTGTTGGCGCCGAAGCCGAAGCCGCCACCAAGACCGCTGCGATAGTTCGTCTGCGGCGCCGGACCGGCACCGGCATCAGCGTTGGCGTAGGCCGCCTGCGGCGTGTGGCGGCGCTGCCACCACGACATCGCCAGCCGCACCACGACCACCACGAGCACGATCTGGATGATCAGGCCGAGGATCGACGACAAGCCGCCGAGGCCGCCGAACAGGCCGCCGCCGAACAGCATGCCGAGCAGGCCTGCGCCGAGGAAGCCGGCCGCGAGGCCGCCCATGAAGCCGCCGGCGCGGCCAAACAGGCCGCCGCGCGCGGGCGTGGCTGCGGCCGAGTTCATGCCTGCGCCCGGCTGGGTGTAGGTGCGGTTGAACTGCGAGGTCGAGCCCGGCGCGGTCGTGGTCGACGGCGGGGCGGAGTAGGTCCGCGAGCCGCGCGAACCCGACGAGAAGCCGCCGCCGACGCGGGCGTCGGCGGACGAGATCGCCAGCGCAGTCGGCAGCGCGAGCGCCAGCACGACGGCAATCGTCTTGAAGAGACTGCGGCTACGTTGCGAGAAAGTCATGTTCGTTTCCCAAATCCCCGGCATGGGGACGTGCTCTTAAGATGGTCAGCCTTCCCGAAAAGGGAAGCCGRTTTCGGAACTTATGGCTGCGGCCCTCAGTCGCGGGGATGTGGCAAAAGCCCATATTTGGCGGAGGGTTGAGGCGCGACTGCGACGGAACCGTGGTCGCTGGTTACCGGCGCGTTTACGACGAGAATTCATCTTACAACTGTAACTTAAGGAATCGCCTGAGATCTGCCCGATGTCGTCCTGGCGAACGCCAGGAGAACTCAGGGGACCCATTACCCCAGAAAGCAATTTGGCAAAGACCGGGCATTCGGGATTGGCAGCGTGCGCAATCGATAGATCACGCCGTATGGGTCCTGGCGTTCGCCAGGACGACGACGGAGGTTGTCGCGCGTCCTTCGTTCAAACGCGCTCACCCCGCCTTGGCCATCGTCTCCTTCACCGCCGCCACGAGTTGGCTGAGCGTGAACGGTTTTGGCAGGAAGTCGAACTGCTGCCCTTCCGGCAGGCTCTTCTCGAAGGCGTCCTCGGCGTAGCCGGAGACGAAGATGAACCTGATTTCGGGGTTCTTCTCGCGCATCGCCTTCAGAAGCGTCGGGCCGTCCATCTCCGGCATCACGACGTCGGAGACGACGAGATCGATCCCGCCGCTCTGCTCCTCCAGCACCTCCATGGCCTCGACGCCGTTCTCGGCCTCGACCACGGTGTAGCCGCGCGAACGCAGGCCGCGTGCGTTGAGTGCGCGCAGGCCCTCTTCGTCCTCGACCAGGAGGATGGTGCCCTGTCCGGTGAGATCGGTGCGCGGCTTGGCTTCCGCCGCGGATGCGGCTTCCTTCGCGGCGCCATTGGGTGCGCCGGCCGCCGGCGCCGGCTGCTCGACCTGCGCTTCCTGCTCGGCATGGTGGCGCGGCAGGAAGATGTGGAACGAGGTGCCCTGCCCCGGCTCGGAATCGACGTAAATGAAGCCGCCGGTCTGCTTGACGATGCCGTAGACGGTGGAGAGCCCGAGACCGGTGCCCTTGCCCACTTCCTTGGTCGAGAAGAACGGCTCGAAAATCTTGTCGCGGATGTCGGCGGGAATGCCGGTGCCGGTGTCGGCGACCTCGATCCGCACATAGTCCGCGGCCGGCATGCCCTTGTAGGCGAGCTTGGCCGCCTCGTCCGCGGTGACGTTGGCGGTGCGGATGATCAGCTTGCCGCCGTCGGGCATCGCGTCGCGCGCGTTGACCGCGAGATTGACGATCACCTGCTCGAACTGGGAGACGTCGACCTTCACCGGCCACAGATCGCGGCCGTGGATGGTCTCCTGCTTGACCTTCTCGCCGATCAACCGCCGCAGCAGCATGGCGAGGTCGCTGAGCGCATCGCCGAGGTCGAGCACCTGCGGCCGCAGGGTCTGCCGCCGCGAGAACGCGAGCAACTGCCGCACCAGGGTCGCAGCGCGCGTCGCGTTCTGCTTGATCTGCATGATGTCCTGGAACGACGGATCGGTCGGCTTGTGCGCGTTCAGCAGGAAGTCGTTCGCCATCATGATGGCGGAGAGCACGTTGTTGAAGTCGTGGGCGATGCCGCCGGCGAGCTGGYCGACCGTCTCCATCTTCTGCGACTGGTTGATCTGGTTCTCCAGCGCGCGCCGCTCGGTGGTCTCGAGCATGTGGACGATCGCAGCTTCGGTGTCATGCTCGGCCTCGTCGACCGGCGTGACGAAGAATTGCCCCCAACGCTCCTTCGTACCCTCGAGCGCCACCTCGACCGGCGCGACGTCGGCGTGGCCTTCGGCGGCCTGGTTGATGGCCGCAATCAAAAGGTTCCGGTCGCGCGTATTGACCGCGCGGAAGATCGATTTGCTGGCGCTGTCGAGCCCGAGGGCCTGCCCGAGCTTGGCGTAGCGCGCGTTGGCGCGCACGACATTGCCGCCGCGATCGACGGTCGCAATCGCCATCGGCGTGTGGTCGAAGAAGCGCATGAAGCGCACTTCGGCGGCGCGGTCGGGATCGCTGCGCTCGTCGCGGGCGCGGCTGATCACCAGCGTGCGCGACGGTCCCGGCGCGCCGTCGGCGCCGAAGGCGAGCTTGTGATAGAGCCGCACCGGCATGGTCTTGCCGGTGCGCATGCGCAGGTCGATGTCAAAGACCTCCGTCTTCACCTCGCCCGGCACCGCCACGATCGCAGTCAGAAGCGAGGCGCCGTCGCCGGAGACGATGTCGGCGAGCTTGAGGCCGCCCGAGCCGATCTCGGCGAGGTCGTAGTCGAGCCAGTTCGCCAGCGTCGCGTTGACATAGGCGAGCTCGCCGGCAGGATTGACCGAGAAGAAGCCACAGGGCGCGTGATCGAGATATTCGATCGCGTGCTGGAGTTCCTGGAACACGTCCTCCTGACGCTCGCGGTCGCGGGTGATGTCGGCGATCGACCACACCGCATATTTCGCCTCGCGCTTGCCGGTGCCGAGCGGGCGCACCCGCATGCGCAGCCAGCGGCCCTGGCTGCCGTCATGGCCGGAGATGCGAACCTCTTCCTGCTGGCGTTTGCCCTCACGCGCGGCCTTCAGCAGGCGGAACACCGCCTCGGAGACGTCGGGATTGCCGATGAAGACGCGCTCGACCGGGCGCACATCCTGCGGGCCGGCGGCGCCGGTCAGGGTCAGATATGCGGCGTTGGAATAGACCACATGGCCGCGCGGATCGGTCACCGCGAGCCCGTCGAAGGCGTGGTCGGCGATGCGCCCCATCACGGGATCGTCCAGACTGCGGTCGACGAAGCGGATGATGCCGGCGGCAAACGCAAACAGGTTGAACAGGCCGACCATCGCCAGCACGGCCAGGATGCCGAGAATGTAGGGCTGCGCCTGCGCGCGCCCGAGCGTCATCAGACCGACGGCGACCGCGACGAGGCCGGCAGCCACGAGCAGCACCAGCGCAATGCTGCCCGAGCGCGGCGACGGCTCGTGCGCCGCAGCGGGTTCTCGCGTGAGGTCGTGGTCGGTCTCGGCGGTCATCTCAAGCTGGCGCAGCCTGTCGGCAGAGAATCAACGCGCTACGGGGCGCGCCGGGTCCTCCCTGCCTGAATCGGACCCGCAGGCGCAAGGGTGGCAGAGGCGAAACGTACGCTGATTCCCACATTACGGCCATTTCCGGTACTTTTCGGGTATTTTATCCTCACCCGGCGCCAAATCCGCGCTTCAGCCGCATGACGTAGCCGATGACTTCGGCCACCGCATGGTAGTGCTCCGTGGGGATTTCCTGGTCGATTTCGACGGTGGCGTAGAGCGCGCGGGCCAGCGGCACGTTCTCGACGATGGGGATGTCGTGCGCGCGCGCGATCTCCCGGATCTTGAAGGCGAGGTTGTCGACGCCCTTGGCGACGCAGATCGGTGCCTGCATGCCGCGCTCGTAGGACAGCGCGATCGAATAGTGGGTCGGGTTGGTGATGATCACGGAGGCCTTGGGAACCGCCGCCATCATGCGCTTCTTGGCGCGCTGCTGCCGCAACTGCCTGATCTTGCCCTTGATGTGCGGGTCGCCTTCGGACTGCTTGAACTCTTCCTTGATCTCCTGGAGCGACATCTTCTGCCGCTGGAACCAGCTCCGGTACTGGAAGAAGTAGTCGGCGATGGCGACGATCGCGAGCGCCGCGACCACCGCGCCGAGCAGATGGATGGTCATGCTGGTGGTGGCGCCAAGCAGGGCCGCCGGATCGAGCTTGACCATCGCCTCCATGCGGTGCCGTTCCGGCCACRGGATCATGGTCATGACCACGCTGAGCGCGATCAGCTTGCCGATGCCTTTGAGAAAATTCGCCGCCGCCTGCTTGCCGAAGATGCGCTTGAAGCCGGCGCCGGGCGAAATCTTGCTGAATTTGGGCTTCAGGGATTCGGCCGACCACACCAGCCGGTGCTGGAGCATGTTGCCGGCAATCGCCGCCAGCGCCAGCATCAGCAGGGGCACGCCGACGGCGGCGAGCACCGCGAATTCGATCTGCTGCATCAGCGCGAGCAGAGCCCGGGCGTCGGTCTTGATCATCCAGGAGTTGGCGAGCAGGTTGCGCATCGGCGTCATCAGCCCGCTGCCAACCGAGCCCGAGAAGGTCGAGACCACGAGCGTGCCGCCCGCGATCATGAACCAGGTGTTGATCTCCTGACTTTTGGCGACGTCACCGCGCTCAAGGGCGTCTTCGAGACGCTTTTGGGTCGGGTCTTCTGTTTGGCTCTCCGGATCGTTGTCTTCCGCCATCGAGCCCTCTTATTTCAACGGCATCATCTGGTGCATGACACCGATGAAGTAATCCAGAAATGTGCCCATCATCGCCGTGATGACGACGCCGAGCACCAGGAAGCCCGCGAAGATCGAGAGCGGCACGCCGACGAAATAGACCTGCATCTGCGGCATCAGCCGCGCCAGCACGCCGAGCCCGATGTTGAAGACGAGGCCGAACACCAGGAACGGTCCCGAAAGCTGCAAGCCGAGCAGGAACGCGGCCGAAAAGGCCCGGGTGGCGAGCGAGGCGACGTCGCCGCTGGACACGGTCTCGCCCGGCGAGAAGATCGAATAGCTGTCGTTCAGCGCGGCGATCACCAGGTGATGGCTGTCGGTCGCGAACAGCAGCGTGATCCCGAGCATGGTCAGGAAGTTGCCGACCAGCACGCCCTGCTGGCCCTGGGTCGGATCGACCGAGGTGACGAAACCCAGCCCCATCTGCTGCGCGATCACGGCACCGGCGACCTGGAGCGCCGACAGCGTCACGCGCGCGGTCGCGCCCAGCACGATGCCGATCGCGATCTCATGCAGCATCAGCACCAGCAGCGGGGCAATCGAGCCCATGTCGACGTGGTAGGCGTTGCGGTGCAAGGGCAGGATGATCAGCGTCAGCAGCAGCGCGATCGACAGCTTGATCCGCGTCGGGATGTTGGTTTCGCCCAGCCCCGGCAGCAGCATCACCATCGCGCCGACCCGGGCGAAGACGAGCATGAAGGCCGCGGCGAGCGCCGGCAGCAGCGAGACGTCGATGCGCATAATTCACGCATTGTGCCTCAGCCGCCGATGATTCGCGATGATATCCGCAGCATGTGGGAATGGAGTGCGTCGGCCATGAACGGCAGCGCCAGCAGCATTGTGGCAAAGATGGCCAGGATCTTCGGCACGTAGATCAGCGTCTGCTCCTGGATCTGCGTCAGCGCCTGGAACAGCGACACGATGACGCCGACGACCAGCCCCACCACCATCAGCGGCGACGACACGATCACGATGGTCCAGATCGCATCGCGCGCGACATCGAGGGTTTCAGGTCCGGTCATTGCAATTCTCGCTTTCAGTTACGTTCGTCATTCCGGGGCCCGCGAAGCGAGAACCCGGAATCTCGAGATTCTCAGGTGCGCAATTGCGCACCATAGTTCGGTGCTTCGCACCGCCCCGGAATGACAGCGCCCATCAGATCGGCATCTTCAAGATGTCTTCATAGGCCGCGATCACGCGGTCGCGGACCGAGACCAGCGTGGACACCGCGACGTCGGTGTCTGCGACCGCGGTCACCACATCCATCACATTGGCCTTGCCGGCGGCCATCGCCACGGTCTGCGCGTCCGACTTGCGGCCGGACTCCATGACGCTGCCGACCGCGTCTTTCAGCAGCGAAGCAAAGGACTGCGCGGGCGCCTCGCTGCCCTTGCCGGCGCCGCTGTTCTCCAGCACGCGGGCAAGGTTGGCATAGGCATTGGCTGCGATTGTCGGTGATGCCATGGCTTAAGGATCCTGTTCAGGACTTGAGGATATCGAGCGTGCGCTGGATCATCCGGCGCGTCGCGCTGATGATGTTGACGTTGGCCTCGTAGGACCGCTGCGCGTCGCGCATGTCGGTCATCTCGACCACCGAATTCACGTTGGGATATTTGACGTTGCCGCTGGCGTCCGCCGCCGGGTTGTTCGGCTCGTATTTGACGCGGAAGCTGGACTGGTCGGGCCGGATCTTGCCGAGGGTGACGACCTGCGCGTCGAGCGTGCGGTCGAGCGCGGACGAGAAGGTCGGCACCTTGCGGCGGTATGGATCGCCGCCGGCGGTCTGCGACGTCGAATCCGCGTTTGCGATGTTCTCCGAGATCACCCGCATGCGCCCGGCCTGCGCGCGCAGGCCGGAGGTCGCGATCGCCATAGAGCGGGCAAAGTCGCTGCTGTCATTCGCCATGATCTGTTTCCTTCAGCTCTAGCCCTTGCCGATCGCGGTCTTGAGCAGATGCAGGCTCTTCGAGTAGAGCGAGGTCGCCGCCGCATAATCCATCTGGTTGCTGGCGGACTTCATCATCTCTTCCTCGAGATTGACGGCATTGCCCGCGGGGCGGGTCTCGAAGCCCGCGTTCTTGTTCTGGTCGAAGTTCGAGGCCGCGCCGGATGGCGTCATGTGGGAGCCGCTGGTGCGGGTGAGCGCCAGGGGGCCCATCGAACCCGTGACGGCGCCGCTCTTGTCGAGCTTCGGCTCGACCAGGTCGCGTGGCCGGAAATTGGGCGTATCGGAATTGGAGACGTTCTCGGACAGGACGCGCTGGCGTTCCTGGTGCCACTGCATCTTGGTGCGAAGCGCCGACAGCACCGGGAGGTCGTTGATGGACATCGTTGCGGCTCCTTCCGCCCTCGGACCGTTGCCCGAAGCTAGGCAGAATTTGCCGCGTGTATGGTTAACAGGTGGTTAAGGCGGCTGCAGACGGATGTTTCCGATTGGGACATGCCCCGGCGCCCCCGTGATTCTACGCCCTCAAAAGTGGCATTAACCCAACCGTTTGGCGGCGCATTCGCGGGCCAAGAAGTCGTTTTGGATCGGGCGATTCATAGGTTATTAAGAGTTGGGGACGGCAAAACTTGCCGTGGGACATTAAGAGATCGCAGTTTGGGGCATCGCACGCCCGTGGTCGGCGCACCTGACCATGGGCATGAGAAAAGCGCCATTTGTCGGGGACAAGTATGCAAGGCAGCCCTATCACCTTCATCGTCGCGTTCATCGTCGTTCTGGCGTTGATCGGCGTCGCTGCATGGCTGGTTCGCCGATTCGCCACCAGCCGGCTCGGTGCCAACACCCAGCGTGGCAGGATGCCCCGGCTCGCCGTGATCGACGCCGCCGCCGTGGACGGCCGCCGGCGCCTGGTGCTGGTCCGGCGCGACAATGTCGAGCATCTCCTGATGATCGGTGGCCCCACCGACATCGTCGTCGAGCCGAACATCGTGCGCGCCGCGCCCGGCCGCGACCAGCTCCCGCAGCGTTCCAACGCCGCCGAACCGCCGCGTCTTGCGCCCATGCCGGACACCGGCGGCTGGGCCGACGAAGCGCCGCGGCCCGAACTGCTCGATCATCCCGAGCCGCAAATGCCGGAACCGCCGCCGCGGCCCGCGCGCCCGTCATTCGCCGACGAAGTGCGCCGGCCGGCGCCCGCTCTGGCCGAGCGCCGCAGCGATCCTCTCCCCGGCTTTACGCCCGAGCCGATCGCGCCGCCCCGCCCCGAGCGTGAACCGCGGCCGGAGCCGATGCCGCCGCGCGTCGCCCGCGGCGAACCGCCGCTGATGCCGCGTCCGCCACGTCAGAGCGAGCCGGTGAAGGTGCCGCCGGTGCGTGCCGAGCGCGCGGTCGCGCCGCCGCCGCCCCCGCCCGTGCCGCAGGCTCCGCCTGTGCCGGTGGCGCCGCCCGTTC